>CAZSDE010000250.1:3827-5850 GCA_964605435.1 uncultured Akkermansia sp. | reverse complement strand
AATGTCCGCCGCATCACTTTCAACCTGTCGGTCAATCCCGGAGCCTACCAGGAACTGAATCAGTTCCCCATCTTCCCGCTGGTCAATGCCTCGGGCAATCAGTTCCTCGCCTTCACCACCGATACGGTCAATGGATGGCTGGCGGGCTTCGATTACACATCGACCGCCAACACTCCGGAGACGGCCCGCATCTTCGACATTTCCAATCCTGCGGTTCCCCCGGCTCCCCTCGCCACAGCCGACTGCGACACGAACAACGGCATCGTCGCCTACAACATCGTGGTCACCCCGGATGCCGTCGCTCCCACCCTCGGTGCAAGCCCGGCCGCCCGCTCGGTCTTCGAACGCGGACAGACTACCTTCACGGCCACCGTCACCGGCGGCACCCCGCCGCTTTCCTATCTTTGGTACAAGGACGACGTCGCCCTCACCGGCCCCGGTGCCACCCAGGCGTCGCTCACGGTCAATCCTGTGACCGCCGCCTCCGCAGGAGCCTATAAATGCGTTGTTTCAAATCCGGCCGGATCTTCCGAAACCGTGCCCGCTACGCTCACGGTCGTACCCAGCGTCGACAGCGATGCCCTCACCCGCACATGGCAACTGGCCCCCGGCTCGCGTTCCTACCTCGCAGCCGATGACACGAACCGCGGCATGGATTATCACGCCACCAGGGACCGGCTCTACCTCGCCGTCCGTTCTCCTGGCCCAGGCATCCGCATCCTCAAGGGATCGGATGGATCCGACCTCGGCAGCCTCGACATGACCGGCGTCGCCGGTGGCCTCTTTGCCATCAATATGGTGGCCGTCGCCGCCGATGGCCGAATCTATGCCTGCAATCTCACGGATGGAGCCACCCCCTTCAAGATCTATCAGTGGATGGACGACGAACCAACCACCGTCCCGACGGTCGTCTTCGAAGGATCGGCAGCCACCGGGCGCATGGGCGATACCCTCGACGTGCGCGGAACCGGAACCGCCACGGAAGTCCTCGCCGCCTCCCGCAATGCGCCCTCGTTCTCCATCTTCCGACTCGATGAATTTTCCCAGACTCTCATCCCGAGCACCTATCAGGTCGGTGAACTCGCCGCCAACACGCCGGCCTTCGGCCTCTGCGCTGTCTTCGGACCCGGCAACACCGTCTGGGGCAAGGCCTCCGGCCAACCCCTCGTGGCGGCCTCGTTCAACCCGGACGACCTCACCGCCACCATCGTGTCCACCTATGCCGCCGCCGTCGTCCCCGGTAACAGCGGCGTCTTCGGGATCGCTCCCGACGCCGGGCTCCTCGGCATGATTCAGATCGACAACTCGGACAATGTCCGGCTCTACCAGTCGCCTGTCCCGTTCCCCGCGGCCCCGCCCGAAACCTTTGCCCTGCTCGACATGGAATTCATGGCCGCCGACAACGGTAACGCCAACGCCACCGGCTCACTCTTCGTGTCCGGTGACCGACTCTTCGCTCTCAATACCAACAACGGCCTCTCAGCCTTCACCGTGAAGGCCCCCGCCCCGGAACTGCCTCCTTCCCTCGGCGACATCACCTACAACCCAGCTGAGAATTCCGTGTCGTTCCAGCTCACCGGCACACCCGGCCGCACCTACCTCATCGAACGCACCGACGTTCCCTCGGCTTCCCCATGGACCCCGGATGGCACCGTCACCCTCACGACACCCACCACCACCGTGACACGTCCCGTCGGATCCACCCGCCAGTTCTTCCGCGCCCGCCCACAGTAAGGGGCTCCCAGCCTGCCCGGCACGCACTCAGGCGGACGCCGAGGGCGCAGACCAGGCGATCACTGACCGTCCCGCCAATCAGGGAGGGAAATACCACCAACGGCGGCCCTCACAGCGTAAGCCGCGGAGCGTCGTTCCACATGTCCTCCAGACCGTAGAACTCACGCTTCTCGGCATGGAAGATGTGCACCACCACATCGCCGAAATCGATCAGCATCCAGCCGCTGTCCGGTGTTCCGTGACTGGCATACGCCCGCACTCCCCGTTCCTGTTTCATCCGGCCCGTGAT
>CAZSDE010000250.1:1331-3767 GCA_964605435.1 uncultured Akkermansia sp. | reverse complement strand
CAAACCGCAGAGCCTCCCGTGCCAGCGCCTCCCCCTCGAAAACCCCACTGGCTTCCTCCGCCACTGCCTTCTTCTTCCGCGCCACCTTGCGCACAGGCACGGTCTCCTCACCCGCCTCCACAGCAGCGGTTTTCTTCTTCGGGGCGGAACTGACGGCTTTCTTCCTGACTGGCATCGGAACCGACTACCCCCACCCAGCCATCCCCGCCAGGGAAGATTTCGACGGCATGACACCCCTTCCCGCTCGCATCATGCACGATGCCCCTCCCGGGAATCCAACAATCCGCAACGGATCGGTCCCACGACAGAGTTTTTGGTACACTGGCTCTTCCCGGGGCATCACTCCCTGCCTCCGCATCCCCACGGGCGCGAAAAAGTCCTTCCAACCCTCTCCCCCTCACCTCACAGGCCGACTCCGCCCCGCCGCCACCGTCGCTTCCAGCAAGGCCTTCATCTCCCGGGCCTTCTCGGCCGACTCCCGGATCCGATTCCTCGTCTCACCCGGATCCTCTTCGAGGTGATACAGCTGACAAGGCTCGTCCGGTGCTGTCTCCGGCAGCATATACTCTTTCAAGCGCGCGTCGTTCCCATACCGATTCCCCCCGGAACCCGCGTGATTCATGTACTTCCACGGTCCGCGCCGGATCGAAAGCGTCTTCGCCCCGCCAAACGCCTGCACGAGCAGATACGGCCGGATCGGTCCCGCATCCTCTCCACGCCACGTCGGCAGCATGCTGAAGCTGTCTTCCGCTGCCCCATCCGGCAGCTCGACTCCTACCATCTCAGCCAGCGTCGCCATCACATCTGTCAGGCTCACCACCTGCGCACTCGTCGTCCCGGGCTTCACCCTCCCAGGCCACCGCACCAGAAACGGAACCCGGTGCCCGCCTTCCCAATTGTCCCGCTTCATACCCCGCCACGGACGCGCCCCGTCATGTCCATGATCCTCCCTCATGTGCACCACACTCGTCGTCTCCGGTCCGTTGTCGCTCGTCACCATCACCACCGTCTCTCCGGCAACCCCTAACTGCTCAAGGGTCGCCAGCAGTTCCCCCACAATCCAGTCAAACTCATGGATGAAATCTCCGTGCGGTCCCGCCCCTGATCTCCCACGGAACCGTTCCGCCGCAAAAGACGGCAGATGCACCGCCTGTGCCGCATGATACAGAAAAAACGGCTTCTCAGGCGTCTCCCGGACATGCGCCTCCAGAAACTCCCGGCTCTTCCTCAGAAACACAAGATCCACTTCCTCCATCGGAAAATCCGCCGCCACTAACCCGGCCCGGCAATCGTCCGCATACGGATGCTTCGGAAGCTTCCCACGGTCGAGCAGCGCCACCGGCGCCATCGGCACCCGGTCATTCTCAATAAACGCGTACAGCCAATCCGTCGTCGGACAGCATGCCGTGCCGAAGAACCGGTCGAACCCGTGATCCACCGGCCCGCCCTCGACCCGCCGCCCGAAATCCACTCGCCGCACCGCCTCCACCCCATGCCCCCGAACTTCCCGCCCGTCTCCATCGCGAAACGTCAGCCCCACATGCCACTTCCCCACACAGGCCGTCGCGTACCCTTGCGCACGCAGCATCCCCGGAAGCGTCAAACGCCCCGCCTCAATCAGCGACGGTCCACCCACGCCATCAAACACCTTTCCGCCATTCGGTACCCGAAACGCCATCGCCCCGGTCATCAGACTGTACCGCGACGGCGTGCACACCGTCGCCGGACTGTGCGCATCCGTGAACCTCATCCCCTCACGCGCCAACCGATCCATGTGCGGCGTCGCCACCTTCGCCTTCTCATTGTAACTGCCCACATCCCCGTACCCAAGGTCGTCCGCCACAATCAGTACCACATTCGGACGATCTCCCGACCAGCCCTCCCCGCTCAGCAGCACCACCAGCACCGCACAGATCAGCTTGGGAAAGTTCGTCGTCTTCATCCAGACGATCACCCTACTGTCCACCCACACGCTTGTCACCCGCATCTCTTCAGGGCAGCTTGAGGGGTTGGCCGGTTACCTGGGACATCGCTGCGCTCAGCCACTGGCTGTCCTCTCGGTCGCCGTCGGGGACGCACCGGTTCGGTAGAGGCCGGCATGTTCGCAGAGTTCTGGCTTTCCGTGGTTCCTGAGGGCCAACGGCCCGGAGTCATACCAGCCTGGGCCAACGGCCCAGGTATCCGGATTGAATGATTCCAGAAGGGCTGAAGGCCCGTTCCATCGATCCGGAAAGGAGCGCCCCTGCAGGGCTTCCGGGATTGGTGAATCGGCAACCTCGGGCCGCTGCCCCAGGCTGGTATGGAGCACGCCGTTGGCGCTGATGACCACCGGAGGATTGATGCGAAATAGTCTGGGCATTTGTTGGCTCGGTCTCCTGTCGCCTGAGGGCCAACGGCCCGGAGTCATACCAGCCTGGGCCAACGGCCCAGGTATCC
>CAZSDE010000250.1:0-1231 GCA_964605435.1 uncultured Akkermansia sp. | reverse complement strand
GGATTGAGTCATTCCAGAAGGGCTGAAGGCCCGTTCCATCCGGCCGGAAAGGAGCGCCCCTGCAGGGCTTCCGGGATTGGTGAATCGGCAACCTGGGCCGCTGGCCCAGGCTGGCATGGGGCGCGCCGTTGGAGCGGAAGACCCTTCCATGCATCGGGCATCGTGACGGACTTGCTCGAATCCTTCTCCGCCGGACTCTTGCGGCAGCGACAAGGCCGGGACGGCCTTGCTGCGGGTTCCCGTGGACAGCAGAAAGGCCGGGACCACCATGGCGGTCCCGGCCTTTCCTTGAAGAGTTGGTGTCCGTTCAGGCTTTGAGTTCCTCACCCACCGCGAAACGGGCGAAGCGCTCGATGCTCAGCGTATCGCCGAGGGACTTGCCGGTTTCGGCGAGGAGGTCGGTGATCGACTTGTCCGGGTCTTTGATGAATCCCTGTTCGAGCAGGCAGACCTGACTGTAGAACTTGTTGAGCATCCCATTGAGAATGCCTTCGAGAGCGGCAGCCGGCTTGCCCTTGAGGCGGTCGGAGGCGGCATAGATTTCCTTTTCCTTGGCCACCACGGCTTCGGGGACTTCGCTGCGCTGCAGGTACTCCGGGTTGGCCGCTGCGATGTGCATGGTGAGATCCTTGAGCAGAGTGCGGAAGGCTTCCGCGCTGAGGGACTCCGGCTTGCCGGCCTTGACCTCGACCATCACGCCGATCTTGCCACCCATGTGCAGGTAGGTCGCCACGGAGCTGTTGGTGCCGCCTGAGAAACGGACAAAGCGGCGCAGCACCGTTACTTCACCGGTTTCCGCACCCTTGCTCTTGACCGCTTCGTCGACTGTTCCCGTGCCGCGGCTGTAGGCTTCGCCGAGCAGGGCGTCGACGGAATCCGCGGCCGAATCGAGGGCATGCGCCGTCACTTCGCTCACGAATCCGCGCCAGCCTTCATTCTTCGCCACGAAGTCGGTTTCGCAGTTCACTTCGAGCAGGACCCCGCGGGTACCGCAGGCGCTCAGCATGGCCTGGACCACACCTTCCTTGGAAATACGGTCGGTCCGCTTCTCCATCTTGGTGATCCCCTTCTTGCGGAGAATTTCCTCCGCTTTGTCCATGTCGCCACCCGCTTCCGCGAGGGCCTTCTTGCAGTCCATCATGCCCGCGTTCGTTTTCGCGCGGAGATCCATCACAGTTTTAGCGCTGATTTCAGCCATGGTATTGTTTGCGTTGCTGGTTGTTGCTTTTTG
>CAZSDE010000249.1:0-5854 GCA_964605435.1 uncultured Akkermansia sp. | reverse complement strand
TCCTTCGGCAGAAAGTACCCGCCATTAGTCATCCCATGCTTGCGGAACAAGCCGAGCGTATGATCCCGGAACCGCGCATTGAGAGCATCGAGCTTCCCTTCATGAGCATAGTAGATTCTCAGTTCATGACACGGGCCGCCCTCGGCTCCATGACTCATCATGGGCATGGCAAGCGAAGCGGCGGAGGTTCCCAGAAACTGTCGGCGGTTCATAAGGCAGGGCATGTTGGTAATTTCCCGATCATGACATGCGGCCACTGACGTTCCGCCACTTCTTCCCATACGGTTCTGCGGATGCCCGGCATCAGGAACCGGAGGCTCCCGCAGCCTCCGCCGCCGTCCCCAGCGCATCGACAACCCCGGCCATCGCAAGGGTATCGGTGCGGCAGTAGTCGCGCAGGGCTGCCCGCACTTCCCGGCGTTCATCCGCGGACAGCGATCCGAATTCGGCCGCCGCAAAAGCCCGCGCCGCCGCAAGGCCATCCTGAATGAGCAGGCCCGCATGACTGCGCCCAGTGACCGCTGGAAACACTTGCTTAAGCGAAATCCCACCACGCTGCCCCGCGCCATGCCACGCAAAGCTCCGGAAGGGATCCATGAGATCGACGAGCCGCTTCTCCCAGCAGGAAGAGTCCGCCACCGCCTGCAGGCACCGGCGTTCCAGCGGCGCATGATAAGCGACAATCGATCCCTCCGCAGGCAGACATGCCCGCAGAGCCGCCGACAGCGCAGGCCGCGGGTCATCCGGTCCCTCCGCAAGAAAGTCATGATGCTCCAGCGGCCCGCCGGGTTCCCGCTGAATATGCAGCGAAAACTGCACGGGCACTTCCTCGAACGGCGATGTCCCATCGTACCATGGCACCGGCGACGACAGGGCCTCGACATCAAGAAAGGCCAGTGGCCAGCGCAGCCGCCCCAGAAACGCAGACAAGGCCGCCTCGTCGCGGTGGGGACGGCCGCCACGCACAGCCTCACGCTGAATCTTCTGCTTCGCACTCAGCGCCGCATCATCCGGAATATCGGCCAGGCTCAGCACTCCCGACTTCACCAGCTGCCACCGCAGACCAGCATGGTCGCCGGAAAGATCGGTGACCGGATCCTCCGGCAGAAATGCCCAGCATTCCTCCCGGTAGGCACAGCCAGGCCCGTAGAGGCACTGGGGCCCGATCGGGGTCTGCGGACAGCAGGCCGCCGCCGCCACCGCCGCCATTTCCCCGAGCTGCCCAGCCACCGCCGCGAGCCTCGCCCGCACCGCATCGGTGACATCCCGTTCCCGCAGCAGTCCCGCAGGGTCGATTTCCCCGGCACGGCGGTACTGACTGCTCACATGAATCACCGAACCACCCGTCACAATCAGCCCCGCCGCCGCAGCCACGTGCCACTGAAAGGCAAGATCCTCCAGATGCGCGTCCCGTACCGCAGCCCCGTTGCGGACCCTCGCAAGACGCCAGCCACCATCGCTTTCCTCCGGAATCAGCAGATCAATCTTCGCAGTTCCACCCCCGCCACAGAAAACCGCGCCATGCAGCGGAATCCGCTGCGGCAGCAGTGCCGCCGTCAGCTCGGCCGCTTCCCCCCGATCGGCTGCCGCAATCTCCCGCCCTCCAGCATGCAGCCGGCGCGCAAAGCCGCCAATCACCCTCGCCTCGTCTCCTCCCGCCATCCATTCCCGCCGCTTCACCCCATCCCCAGCCGCCTCCCGCCGCCGCTTCCACAGCAACGCCGCACACCGGAGCCCCGCCCGGTAATCGCTCCCCGAAAGATTCCTGACGCCCCCTGATTCCATGGCCCGATTCCGTCCTTTCCAGCTCCCCGGAAACACAGCACCCGGGCCTCCACAAAGAGAAACCCGGGTGCCGCGGAGAACAATTCCAGAACTACCCGGAGCTTACTCCGGATTGAGGATGTTCGGGTTTTCGTCGGTTCCGAAGAACTGGGCGCTGAAGATGTTCACCGGCTGTCCATTGTTCAGCTCGGAAACAAACAGGTTGCCACCCATGAGGTCGTGCGCCTGCGCAGATCCATTGACACGCAGCACCACAGCCTTCTTGCCTTCAAAAACACCGCCGCGATCGTTCTTGTTGCGCGACCAGATGCCGGGCGATCCATTGGCAAAGCCGTTCGCAATGAGCGGCAGACGACCGTCGGACGTGTTGTCCAGTCCGCCCACGTAAGCGAAGGCGTTTTCACCCGGCTGGAGCGCCTGCACGTAGTCCGGAGCCTGGCCCTTGTCATTGTCAGGACGCTTGTTCGGACGGGTATTGTGATAGGCATCGTTCGGGATGTAGAACTGCATTTCGTCAGCACCGTAGCCGCCCATGAAGAGCTGGCGGAAGGCCTGATTGGCCGTGCTGCCCTGCGGGAACTGACCATTGTTGGTTCCTTCGAGCGCAAAGGCGTTGAGCCACGTGTTGATGGTCGTCAGCTGCTTGGCAGCCTGCTTGGCGCGGACGCCGGGCATGACAGCACCGAAGCCCGTGAAGGCCCCGGCGGCGAGCATGGCGATGATCGCAATCACCACCAGCAGTTCGATCAGGGTGAAGCCCCTGGTCATTGGTCGTTTTTTCATGGATGAGTTCGGGATGTGCGGTTTTTGCCGCGGATGGTTATTATGTTGCGACCTCCGGGAAGACGGACAGCGGTGCTGCCGATGCCGGTTTTCCCGGAAGACAGCCTCAGTTTAGGAAATGGGCCGGAATCCGGCAAGCATTTTCCTAGGGAAATCCCTGAGCAGGCTCAGCGGCGCGGAAAAACCGCCGTGAAATAGAAAAGACACCGCTTCAGGTTGGAAGGCGAGGCCGCCTCGTCAACCACCCGCCCATCATAGACCAGCCGGGCCACATAGCCAAAGTACGTGCGCTTCCCGTACGCCTTCTGCTCGGCCTGACCAAAGGTCGGGCGCAGGTAGGTAAGCGCAAGCACTTCCTCGCGCGTTGCCTTCCAGTCGGGCAGGACGGACAACCATTCGTCCCGGGGTGGATTGGCCGCCGACAGGTCGATTTCCTCGCCGTCGACGCGTTCGAAGAGATAGAGCTGCACTTCCACCTTCTCGCGTTCCACGAAGACGCCGGGGGCTGCCCGCACGGGCACATGGAGGAGAATCCGTTCTCCCGCGAGCCCGGCATCAAGTGCGGTGACCTCCGCCCGGATTTCGCCGAACTGCAGGGGACGGTTCTTTTCCTCCTCCCGGCGTTCCTCGAGCTTGTAGGAAAGAAACTGCGCGTACCGCCGGATCCCCGCGAGAAGGTTCTCGGCCAGACTTTCCCGGTACTCCGGGGTCGCCAGGCGCGCCCCCTCTTCCTTGTGGGAAAGATAGCCCACCCGCACCACCGCAGCCGGAAGATTGAGGTCCCGCAGCTCGGCAAAGCGCGTCCGCCGGATTCCCAGATCCGGAATCTTCAGGGTGCTGATCACACTGCTCTGCAGCACAGCCGCAAGCGCCAGACTCTCCCGGTCATTGATGTTCCCCGCATGAAACCGCCGGTCCACTTTGTCATTGTCTTCCTCGGCCGTAGCCGGAGTCCCCGCAGGCGGCAGCGTGCTCGTCTCCGTGCCCCGCACCCCCGCGGCCCCGCTGTTGCCACGGATGCTCACAAAAACCGCTTCGCCGGCCACCCCCGCCACAACCTTCTCCCGGTCAGCCAGACTCACCGTACTGTCATCCTTCCTCGTCATGACCACCTTGAAACCCGCAGCCTCAAGCTTCCCCGCCAGCCGCTTGCCGATATCAAGCACCACATCCTTCTCCACCAGACCAGCCACCCGGATACCCGACTCCAGTCCGCCAAACGCCGGATCAATGACCACCGTCTGCAGCTGCGCAGGATCCCGCCGCTCCCCGGGATGCAGAATCGCATCGATCACATTCCGGACATCGTAGACCGCCACCATCACTTCCCCTTCCACCTCGACCACCGGGAAGGACAGATAGAACGCCCAGCCCATGATCCGCACGAGCTTCTCGCCCCGCGTGAACTCAATCCTCAGCTTCCCTTCCCCATCGGACAGGATCACCAGCTTGCCACTCTCCTTCGGTTCCTTCAGACCATAATACGCAGCCACCTGCTCCATGGGAACATACGCCCGGTTCCGGTAATACTCCGGCCGCCACGCCACCTTCGGCTGACCTCCCGCTCCCTCCGTCACCCCCGCCTTCGCAGGCTCTCCCGCACCAGGCTTCGGCACTCCGCCGGTGGCCTTACCCTCCTTTGGCTTCGCGGGCCCGGCGGCCTTCGGCTTCCCCGGCTTCTCAGCCCCATCCACCCAGCCCGCCAGCAGCAAAGCCGCCAGCAGCACCATGGCAGGAAATCGGAGCACAGTCATCATCAGTCGGATATTCACAGGGAATTCCCCCCAGCAGAAATCACCTCTGCCCATTCCGAAAGCCGGAAATGCCACGCCTCGCCACCCCGTAACGTTCCCGGGAACACGAAGAATGCCCACGCGGCAAAATCCACTTGCGGGCCACGCGGCGTTGTGTGAAGGACGTTGCCCTTCGCGCCGCAATCGTTCCGGCGCGTCCCCATTTTCATCCCACAGACAGGCTTATGGCTTTCGCAATCATCAAGACCGGCGGTAAACAATACCGCGTTTCCGCAGGCGATCAGATCGACGTCGAAAAACTCGACGCCCCCGTCGGCAGCACCGTCAGCCTCGACGAAGTCCTCTTCTACGGAAACGACAGCGACATGCGCATCGGCGACCCGAACATCAACGGAGCGTCCGTCAAGGCCACCGTGGTCGATCAGTTCCGCGCCGATAAAGTCACCAACTTCAAGTACAAGCGCCGCAAAGGCTACCACCGCACCAAGGGCCACCGCCGCGCCCTCACCCGCGTCCGCATCGAATCCATCTCGGCCTGATCCTCTCCGGTTCCCAGGCCCTCCCTCCACCTCCAGACTCCTCACTGATATGGCTCACAAGAAAGGTCAAGGTTCCGTCAAAAACGGTCGCGACAGCCGCAGCAAGCGCCTCGGCGTCAAAAAATTCGGCGGTCAGCAGGTCATTGCCGGCAACATCATCATCCGCCAGCGCGGCACCAAATGGGTCCCCGGCAAAGGCGTCGGCCTCGGCAAGGACTACACCATCTTCGCCGTCACGGACGGAACCGTCCGCTTCGACCGCGAAGGCCGCCGCGTCAACGTCGACGAAGTCCTCTCGGCCTGATCCCCGCGATCAGTACCCCGGCCCAGCCGCCAAAAACTTCAAAACAGGCGACCCGCCCTCATCCGGCAGGTCGCCTGTTTTCTTTTCCCCGCCTTCCGGATCCCGACACCCGTTTCCCTGCTGGCCCAGCCCGCGCCGCATGCTATAGAAAAACGGAAAGCCTGCCGGAATTCCATTCCCGATTCACCTCCATGCGCCCCTTCCTCATCTCCCTCTGCCTCGCCGCCGCGGCCACCCTGACGTCCTGCCGCCATGCCGCCAGCCCGGATGAATCGGAAACGTCTCCCATCGGCCCCTCGGTCCTCAGCGAAAACGCTCTCCGCAGCGCCCTGACAGGACCGGTTTCGTTCGGGAATCACATCAAACCGATCCTCGAAGCGAACTGCTTGCCCTGCCACGACGGCCGCGAAATGCCAGCCTTCCTCAACCTTTCATCGCGGCAGACCGCCTTCGCCTCCGGTCCCTACGGCCCACGCATCGTGCCGGGCAAACCAGCCGAAAGCCTCCTCATCCGCAACCTCAGCGCGGTCCACGCACCCGTCAAAGCCATGCCCCCAGTCGGCAACCGCCTCACCTCCGACGAACGCCGCATCCTCACGAAATGGATCGCCGAAGGTGCCCAGTGGCCCAGCGGACCATCCGGTCAGCTGCGCAAACCAGCCGACTGAAACCCGCGCGCCACGGCCCGC
>CAZSDE010000248.1:0-5856 GCA_964605435.1 uncultured Akkermansia sp. | reverse complement strand
CACGCTTGATATCAATTCTACGGGCATCCCGTACGACATTGCGGTGGTCCCGAACGAACCGACCCTGAGCGCTCCCAAGGTCGCCGTGGTGGGAACGAATCTCGAGCTGACGATTCCCCTGAAGGTCGAACAGACCATCGAAGATCCTTCTTACACAGGGACGATCATTGCGAAGGGCAATGTGGTGGCGGTGGCACCGATCAATCCCGCTCCGGTTTCGTCGCCGGTCACGGTGACCGTGCGGGTGGCTCCAACCGACGACCCTCCGTCGGCTGTGGCAGACCAATACGTGACACGGCAGAATCTGTCCCTCAGCGTGCCGGCAACGGCGGCGGTGACCACCGAAGTTCTCATTCCGGCGGGTTCGGTCTGGAAATGGAGGACGGGCAGCGACCTGGGGTCGGCATGGCGTCAGTGGTCCTATGATTCCGCTGCATGGTCATCAGGGGCGGGGCCGCTGGGTTACGGCGATGGCGATGAAGCGACGCTGGTGGATGACAATCCGGAGCCCGGCTACAGCAATGTGCCGGTGCCGCAGGATCGGTATCCAACCGCGTATTTCCTGCGGGAATTCACGCTGCGGAATGCGCTGGAGGCCCGCCTTGTGGAGTTTGAACTGATGCGGGACGATGCGGCCGTGGTGTATGTCAATGGGGTGGAGGTGTACCGGGACAGTGCGCCCTTCACGGGAGGCGGGCCAGCTCCGCTGCCGGCTGCTCCGGCGGCGATCACTTATGCAACGCTCGCCGCGGCATCGATTCCGAACGAGCAGGAGAATGCGTACCGGGCGGCGGTGGCAGTGCCGCGTCATCTCCTCTTCGAGGGCCGCAATGTCATTGCGGTGGAAGTGCATCAGGCCGGTTCCGGCGGCATCGTGAACAGCAGCGACATGAGCTTCGACCTGCGCCTGCGCTGCGAACGCGGCGTGGCCGGCGTGCTCGCCAATGACATCGATCCCGAGGGCGATCCATTCACCGCACAACTGCTGTCGGCTCCTTCGCGCGGCACGGTGGTCCTCAATGCCGATGGTTCGTTTGTCTACCGCCCCACCCCCGGCCTGTCCGGCACGGATACCTTCCGCTACCGACTCAATCAGCTCGGTCAGCCAGTGCTCCGCAGCCAACTCATCCTGCCAACCAGTGCCGATGTGCTGCCGGGCCAGGAACCCGTCTGGAAGTACCTCGATACCGGAGTCGACCCCGGAACCCAGTGGCGCCTCGCTTCGTTCAACGACACCGCATGGAAGGAAGGACGGGCCGAACTCGGCTACGGCGACGGCGACGAGGAAACCGTCGTCGAAGACAATCCGGAACCCGGCTACAGCAACGTTCCGAATCCCGGAAACCGCTTCATCACGACATGGTTCCGGAAAAAAGTGACGATCACGGACCGTTCGCAGCTGTCTGCCCTGCGGTGGCGCGCGAAGCGGGACGACGGCATCGCGGTCTACCTGAACGGAACGCGCATCTTCACCGATAACATGCCGGCCAGCTTCACGGCCACCACGCCAGCCCTCGGCGCGGTCGCCAACGAAAACGACTACATCGAATTCCACCAGACCAGCCTCGCTTCCGTCGTCGATGGCGAAAACATCATCTCCGCCGAAATCCACCAGAGCGACGCAAGCAGCAGCGACATGAGCTTCGATCTGGGCCTGACCGCCGAATACATCGTCGGCGCCACCGTAACCATCGAAGTGGCTCCCGACGACACGGATAACGACAGCATTTCCGATACCTGGGAACGCGAGCACGGATTCAGTACCACGGAAGTCACCGGATCCGGCGACGCCGATGGCGACGGACAGAACGACCGCGCGGAATTCCTCGCAGGCACCCACCCGCGCGACCCCGCCAGTTCCCTCCGCCCACTCGGCATGGAACGCGTCCCCGGCGGCGGTCTCCGCATGGAATTCGCCACCGTCCCCGGCCTGCGCTACCAACTGGAGCGTGCCGCAGGAAACACATGGCTCAACGAAGGCATCCCCATCACCGCCACAGGCACCACCACCGTCTGGAATCTCAACCTGCCCACGGCCCCATCCACCTTCTGGCGCCTCCGCTGCCTCGCCACATGGCCATGAAATGAAGAAAAGGACGAAAAGGACGAAAAGGACGAAAAGGACGAAAAGGACGAAAAGGACGGAGGCGGCGCGTCCATTTGGGATGACTATTGCGCAACTTGAACAACTATCCTGCTCAAAGGGGGTTCTGCAAACTACCAGAACGCCGTCGGCTATGTGAATCAGGGGGAGATGGGGATATCGATGGTGATGGCGCGGGCGGAGCCTTTGCCGAGCCAGCCATGGGAGGCGGTGAGGACACCGCGGAGGCTGCGTTGATCTTTCGGGGGCATTTCGGAGAGGGTGAGGGCGACCTCATAGGTGCCGTCGCGTTTCTGCCATGGCTGGGGAGGGTGCGAGCAGATGAGGTTATCGGCGCTGAAGAACTGTGGGTTTTTGGGGAGGGGAGCGCCGGGTCTGGTGGGCCGGGCCGTGAGGACGATGGTGTTTGGCTGGCTGCGGCGGGCGGTGAATTGCCAATCCCGTGCGGGGACCGGGTGCTGCTGCCGGGCCTTGCGGAAAGCATCGGCGTGCGGGCTGGCGGATGGTTCCTCTTGTCCGGCGGGAATGGTAAGGGCGAGGTCGGCGTAGCCTGGAGCGCACGATCTGGCGCAGCACATCCATGAAGCCTTGACGCGCAGAGTCACGGGGCCTGGCGGGCAATCGGCCGGCACAGTGATGTCGGTGATGAGCAGGGTATCCTTTTCAAATCCATGCGTATTGATCGAAGCCATTTTGACCTTTTCCGGCGTCGGCCACTGGATGGGACCGGCCTTGAAGCCGGGGGGGAGCGACCATGCGAGTCCGGTGGCGACGCCGGCCAGCCCGGGATTCTGCCAGTAGGTATGGTAGCCACGGTCGTGACGGATGAGCAACCCCACGGGGAAAGTCCGGCCCAGCACCATGCGATCGGTTTCCGTCACCAATTCCACGGCGAGCCCTGTTCCGCGGTGCGCGGGAGATTCCGCCGCAGAGACGAGAAGAGGCGAGGCCAGCAGCAGGAGAAAAGCAGAGCGCTTCATGGAATCATGGGTAATGGCGGGCCGCGCGGAGTCTTTCAGCGGCCGTCACTGGATGGGAAGATCAGGCCGCCAGTTCCGATCCCGTGCAGCAGGGACAGGCGAGCACAAAGTGTCCCGGTGAAGTTTCCAGCATGGGGAACTGCTGACCGATGCTCTCGCGGTAGCGCGGAGCGTTGCGGCGGTGCCCGAAGGCGCAGCCCGGGGGAGGATTGACCGGACTCGGCACGTCGCCCGTCGGCAGTTCCCGCTGCGGCCGCACCGTGGGGTCGGGCACTGGAATGGCGCTGAGAAGAGTCCGGGTGTAGGCGTGCTGTGGATTAGCCGTAACGGACTCGGCCGGTCCCCATTCCAGAATGCGTCCGAGGTACATGATGGCGATCCGCTGCGAGATGTGCCGGACGACGGCGAGATTGTGCGAAATGAAGAGATAGCTTACGCCTGTAGCGCGCTGCAGATCCATGAGGAGATTGAGGACCTGACTCTGCACGGAAACGTCGAGGGCGCTGACCGGTTCGTCGCAGATGATGAGCTTTGGAGACAGGGCGAGGGCGCGGGCGATGCCGATGCGCTGACGCTGCCCGCCGCTGAATTCGAAGGGGAATTTCGTGGCAGCGGTGGCGGGGAGACCAACGCGGTCGAGCAGGCGGCTGACCTCCACTTTCTGTTCGGCGGGCGTGCCGATTCGATGAATGACGAGGGGTTCGGCGACGATCTCGCCGACGGTCATGCGGGAATTGAGGGATTCTGCGGGGTCCTGAAAGATCATCTGGAGGTCGCGGGCGAGTTCGCCGGCGCGGCGGCCCGTGATGTCTTTGCCATCGAAATGGATGTGTCCTCCGGCGGGCTGATTCAGTCCGGCGATGGTTTTGCCGAGGGTGGTTTTGCCGCAGCCGCTTTCTCCGATGAGGCCAAGGGTTTCACCCGGTTCGACGGTCAGGGAGACGCCATCGACGGCGCGGCAGCTGCCGATGGCGCGCCGCAGGAGTCCCCCGCGGACAGGAAAGTGAACCCGGAGGTCGGAGACAGTCAGCAGCGCCATGGTCCGGCAGAGTGCGGCAGCCGTCCGCGGGCGTCAAGTCCGGGGAAAGTCCGGGGAAAGTCCGTGGGAGGATGAGCGCTTGCGGGATGGGGTGGTGGAACCATGAAGGCATCGTGATCATTGAGAATCCGCCAGACAGCACGGCTCTGCGGCTTTCCCGGGAAACCGGGGGCGGAAGGGGGGGCGCGTGAGCGAGGCGGAGTCCTTGGTGAGGCTGTGTGCGGCAGAGCTTTCGTGGGACGAGGCGAGGCTGGCGGAGCGGCTGGCGGCGGTGGCGGCGGGCAGCTGGCAGCCTGATGCTGCGGAACTGGAACACGGGGCGAGAGTGGCATGGCGGAACAATGCACGCTGCATCGGCCGGCTCTTCTGGCCGTCGCTGCGGGTGCGGGACCTGCGGCATGTCAGCAATCCGGCAGAAGTTCATGCGGCCTTGCTGGATCATGCGGAAGCCGCCACCAACGGAGGAAAGATCCAGCCCATGCTCACCGTGTTTGCGCCCGCCGACCGGGACGGTGCTCCCGTGCGCATCTGGAATCATCAGCTTTTCGGCTACGCCGGGTACCGTCAGAGCGACGGCACGCTGGTGGGCGATCCGAAGAACGAAGCGTTCACGAGGGCCGTGCAGCGGCTTGGCTGGGCGGGATCGGGCGGGCCCTTTGATCTGCTGCCGCTGGTGATTCAGGAACGGGGCCGGGAACCCGTGCTGTTTCCGCCGCCCGTGCGGCAATGTCTGGAAGTTCCGCTGCGGCATCCGGAATTCCCGTGGTTTGCGGAACTTGGGCTGCGCTGGTATGCGGTGCCGCTGTTGTCCGATATGCGGCTGCGCCTTGGCGGCATCGATTTCCCGGCCGCTCCCTTCAATGGCTGGTACATGGGCACGGAGATCGGCCGCGACCTCGCCGACGATGCCCGCTACGGATTGCTGCCGCGGCTTGCCGACGCCATGGGGCTGAGCCGGCGCGATCCTGTCTGGAAGGATCGGGCCCTCCTTGAACTCCAGGCGGCCGTGCTCCATTCCTTCGCGGCCAACGGCGTCCGTATGGTCGATCATCACCGGGCCTCGAGCGACTTCATGGAATTCGCCGCACGGGAACAGAAGGCAGGACGGGCGGTTTCGGCCGACTGGAGCTGGATCGTGCCCCCCATGTCGGCGTCGGCCACTCCCGTTTTCCACCGCCTCTGGCAGGACCGGGCCCTGCTGCCCGATTACCAGCCGCAGCCTCCCTGCTGGGAAGGTTGACGCGCCGCCCGCCTGCCGTAGGCTTCCACTGGAATTTCCTAATCCACCCCGAACGCATCCGTCCCATGAAGATCCTCCCCATTCTGTTCCTCCTCGCCGCCCTCGTCGCCTCGCCAGCCTCAGCCGCGGCTCGCGACGAAAAACCCGAAAAAGGCAAGAAACCCACCAAGCAAGTCCCACCCCAGATGTGGAGCGTCATCGTCGAAGGCGGCACCGGCGACGTCTCCGCCGCCGAAGTGAAAACCATCCTCGCCAGCGTCCGTGGGATCAATGTCGAGGAATGCACTTTCCGCGACTCCCTCGTCGAAGCGGTCATCAGCAGCGGCAGCCGCGTCAACCGCACCGACATCTCCAAGGCCCTCCGCGAAAACAACAAGGCCCTCAAACTCAAAGAATTCAAAATCAAACGCCCCGACCGCGATTCCGATTCCAAGGAAACTCCCGCGAAGCCTGCAGACGCCAAGGAAGCTCCCGCGAAGCCTGCAGACGCCAA
>CAZSDE010000247.1:2908-5860 GCA_964605435.1 uncultured Akkermansia sp. | reverse complement strand
TATGCGGGTCCCACTGACGGCCGACCCTTCGCAGTTCATGTGGAAACGACCGCGGCCCCATGGAACCCACAGTACCGGCTCGCGAAGGTCGCCCTCAAGGGCAGGGAAGTCCCTGCGGCGGAACGCCCGGCCGCCAATCTCGTCTTCCTCGTCGATGTCAGTGGCTCCATGGACGATCCACTCAAACTTCCCCTAGTGAAGCAAAGCCTGCACTTCGTGGTCAATCAGCTGAACCCGCGGGATTCCGTTTCTCTGGTAACCTATGCCGGTGCGTCGGGTGTTGCCCTGCCTGCCACCAATGGCGCGGACCGCGCGAAGATCGCGGCAGCCATCGACGGTCTGTCTCCCGGCGGCAGCACCAACGGAGCAGGAGGCCTCCAGGAGGCCTACAGTCAGGCCAGCCGGAACTTCGTCCGCGATGGCATCAACCGCGTCATCCTCGCCACAGACGGCGACTTCAACGTCGGCATCACAAGCCATGGCGACCTGCAGAAACTCATCGAAGACAAAGCCCGCAGCGGCGTCTTCCTGTCCGTTCTCGGCTACGGCATGGGCAACACCAAGGACGATACCATGGAATTGCTGGCGGACAAAGGGAACGGCAACTACGCCTACATCGATAGCCTCAGCGAAGCCCGCAAGGCCCTCTCGGAACAGTTCAGCGGCACCCTCGTGACCATCGCCAAGGACGTCAAGATTCAGATCGAATTCAACCCCGCCAAAGTGCGCAGCTACCGACTCCTCGGATACGAAAACCGCATGCTCGCCAAGGAGGACTTCAATGACGACCGCAAGGACGCCGGTGAAATCGGAGCCGGACCCACGATCACCGCCTTCTACGAAATCGTGCCAGCAGGCGTCGAGCCCCCGCCACCAGCCGTGGATCCGCTCAAGTACCAGCCAGCCCCCGCCGCCGCCCCCGTGGCAGCCGCCAAGCCGGCCGCCGCCTCGCCCGCCAGCGATGAAACCATGACCGTCAAGCTCCGCTGGAAGGCCCCGGACAAGGACGTCAGCGAACTCATGGAGGTTCCAGTCCGCGACAGTGGAACGCCCCTCAGCGAAGCTTCGCCCGAAACCCGCTGGGCGGCCTCCGTCGCCATGTTCGCTGCCAACCTCCGCCAGTCTCCCACCCTCCGCGTCCCATGGGACGACATCCGCCGCCTCGCCCAGTCTGCCAAAGGATCGGATCCCCATGGCTACCGCGGCGAATTCCTCCAGCTCATCGACCGCGCCGCCTCAGTGAGCCAAGGACCTCGCTGACCCCAAAGTGGCGCATCGGTCAGGAATAATGCCCGCTCACGCGTAATCGCTTTGCGGCTGCACCAAGGGAATCCGCCGGTCTTATCATGGAGTGCGGTGCCGAGACCGGCTGCCGATTCCTGGAAACCGATGCGCCTTCCCCTTTCCCGACCGACTCTACTGACTGGCAGTCTCTGGCTGGCAACCGTCGCGGCTGCCTACTGGGCGGGCTCGGCCGGTGGAAGACGGGAAACGGCCCGCCCGGCGATGGGTCTCCCGCCGGTGCAGACACTGGCTGGCCGGATGGTCCCGGGATCCCTGCGGACCGCTGAACAGGCCCTTGCCAGCGAACGGCAGCGCGCTTCCGACGATGGCGCGCCAGACGACGAAGACGATCTGCCGCGCGACCTCACCTCGGAGGACTGCCGACGGAAGTTTGCTTCCATCGCCCTCATGCCTCCAGGCCGCGAGCGGAACATGGAATACTACCGCCTCATCTCGCAATGGGCCCGCCTCGACGGAGAAGCTGCCCTCGGCGCAGCCGCCGGAATCGACGAACCCAAACTGCGCTACGAACTGCGTGAATCCGCCCTCCGCAACTGGGCCCGCGGAAACCCGGAGGCCGCTTACGATTTCGCCCGCCGGAATCCCAACAAGGACCTCCCGGATAACCGCATGGAACTAGTCTTCGATGGCCTCGGCCGATCCCATCCGGAAAAAGCCCTCGCCTTCTTCGATGCCCATCGCGCCGACCTCGAAAAACAAGGCGACCGCGCTTCCATGGTCTTCGACGAACTATACGAACGCGGCGGCCACGACCAATTGGTCGCATGGGCCGAACGCCAGCCAGCCGGAAAAATGCGCGACATGGCCCTCAACCGGATCATCGACCGCTGGGCCCGCTACGATCCCGCCGCCGCACGCGACTGGATGGATCGCTCGGTCACCAATAAGGAAAACCTCGGCCCGGCCCGCGTCGAACTCGCGGAATCATGGGCCCGCGTCAATCCATCGGAAGCCCTCAACTGGGTCAATTCCCTCCCCAAGGATCAGCAGGACAAGGAATACTACAGCCGCATCTATGGCCGCTGGATCCAGTACGACCGCAATGCCGCCGCCCAATACCTCGCTTCCCAGCCTCCCGGCCCCCACCTCGATCGCCCCATCGAACGCTATACCTACGAAGTCATGGGCCAGAATCCGGCCGATACCATGCCGTGGGCCGAATCCATCAACGACGAAGGCCGACGCTGGCGCGCCATCGAACGCGTCGCCGACCAATGGCGCCGCAAAGACCCCGACGCCCTCCAGAAATATGTCCAAACCGGTGGTTTCACCGACGAACAAAAACAGAAACTCCTCCGCATCCCGAAGAAGTAGCCCGGACCACAACGGCAGGTTCTCCGGGGTAAAATGGTTGGCCCCTGTCTGGTATCCTGACACGAACAGACGATCCCGCCATGTCCCCTCGCATTTTCCTCTGAACGACCAGCCGTTTTGGCACGGGTTGGTTCAGTGGGATTGCCGCGACGGAAGTTCAGGAAGACCGTTGGGCTGGGTGCGGGTTTGCTGATGACGACTGCTGGTGTGACTTTTTGTTGCCGGGCTTGGGGCGTGGCGTTTGCTCAGGTGTCACGGAGCCTGTGGACGGCATCATGAAACTGCATGGCCATGAAGGGTGTGGTGGTGGCCAGTGATTTCAGCAACTTCCGC
>CAZSDE010000247.1:0-2898 GCA_964605435.1 uncultured Akkermansia sp. | reverse complement strand
AGGCTTCACGGGCCAAGAGGTTCCCTTTCTGCGCATTGATGGATCCCGTCCACGCGTTGAGAAATGCCACCAATTCCGGGAAGCGATGCGCATCGGAGAAGAGAAATTCAGCCCACGCGAAGAGCAGGGACTGATCATAGGCTGGGGGCGGCGCCTGCGGAGCGCTGCGGCTAGATGCGCGCTGCTGCAGTTGCTTCATGGCGCTGTCTAGTTCCTCGGTGGCGCGGTCCCACGGGCGGCCGGGAAATCTGCGGAAACGATCGAGTTGTTCCAGCACCTCGGGCGTTCTGCCATTCGCTTCAAAGTGGGCATCGAAGCAATGCAGGCAGAGTTCCGAAAGGCCCGAGGGACCGCCGATGAGAAGAAGCGACGGGACTTCGGTCACGAGGTTGGCCATGCCGAAATGATTCTGGTAAAAGGCCGCCTTCATCAGATCGGTGAGCGATTTCGCTGATGGGGACCGCTCGGTTACAGCGATGATGCCGCTCGACTGGGCGAAGGGGTTGATTTGCCGATGGTGGACGAGTGCCAGTCCGGAGTTGCTGTGTTCGAGGAGGCTGAGCAGGGAGAGGGTGGGACCGTAGGGATTGAAGATTCCCCAGCCGAAAAGTTCCCGGGCGTTGCACCGCAGCGCGATATCGTCAGGAACGTTCACAAGGCTGTCCAGCGGGCCTCGCTCGTTCTCGAAGAGCCGGAAGGTGGATTCGGTGCGACGCTCAGGACTGGGTCTGGAAGGGAATGGCCACATGGAATCAGGAAAGGACAACACCCCCGGAGAGTCAGCCGAACACCTCGCGGAAGGGGCCGAGGAAGCGGCGTTCCGGTGACCAATCGGTAATGGCGAAGGTGACGCGCCGGAATCTGCCGTGCCAGGGGCCTTCGAGTGCAGCCCGGAAGTCGCGGGCGGTCTGCGCGGGATCATTCCCAAAAGCCCCGCAACCCCATGCGCCCAGCACAAGCGTTTCATAGCCAAAGGCATGAGCCACCGCGAGGACCCGGTCGATGCGTTCCCGCAGGAGTTGAGCGGAACGATCGCGGCCCAGAGCCGGGGCGTACGGCGCGGCACAGGTCAGCACATCCATCAGCCATGGCTCGGGCAGCGGCTCACCGGCATCGTCCCGGAAAACCGGAACGCGCGGACTAAGAATGCACCACGATGTCGAATCGGGCAGCGGCCTCGTCAGGTGGTGAGCATACATGGGATCGCCCTCAAGGGTCGCATGAAGTCCGCTCGCCCGGCACAGACCCTCTTCCTGCGCTCTCGCCCCATGGAGAAAACCTCCTCCAGGGGTGGCTCCGTTGGCAAAATTCAAGGCCAGCGGCCGATGGCCTTCCTCTTCCAGTTGCTGCGTGGCTATCATTGTGGAAAGGTTTCCCACGGTGACCACGGTCTCTTCCCACGACACGGCTGCGCCCGGTGGCAGAGAAGCGTCGGGCGGCAGACTCCGCCGCGCCACCACCGCCGCATCCACCAATGCCCGGATGGGAATCCGTTCCCCCGACGGCCCGTCGTAATAACCACGGGCCAACGCAGCGACTTCCGATTCCCCCAGCATCCGCGCCCGCTCCCGCGGCATGTCCAGCATCGTCCTCCACCGCACCGCCAATTCGTCGGAATCATGACAGGGGAGAATCGTAAGGGGCATGGCCTTGGTAGGTTAGCGGTCGCTCGAGACGGAATCATCCTGCATTCCGTTACTGATATCAAATTTTTTATGAGCGGTCATTAATCCGGCAGCTGCGGATTCCATGGTCCTGACCGACCGCGCGCGGAACCGAAAAAAGCACCGGCCGAGGTCGGGAAACCTCGGCCGGCGCGGATTGTCTACTGCTAGTAATGCGAGGGTCAGTTGACCTTCACCTCGATTTCACGGGGTTGAACTTCGACGCGTTTCGGGACCGTCACGGTGAGTACGCCGTTCGTGAACTGAGCGGAAACGCGGTCGCCATCGGCATCCTTCGGCAGGGTGAAGCTACGGGAAAAACTGCCGTAGCTGCGCTCGACCAGATGATAACGGGCATTCTCGCTCTTCCGTTCGAACTTGCGTTCGCCTTTCACGGTGAGTACGCCGTCCCGGACGACAACCTTGACATCGGCAGCCGGTACGTCCGCCAGTTCAGCGGTCATGTGGTACCCTTGCTCGTCTTCACAGATATTGACGGGTGGACTCCACGTGCGCGTTTCTCCCGTCCCGGCAGTGTCACGGAAGAGTGCGTCGGCAAGGTTGATGAGGCGGCCCGAAAGCCCAAGTTCACGGAGGGGATTGTAGGTATTCATGTTTGGCAGTTTGGTTGGTTTGCTTGTGGTCCAGTCAATGCTGGCTTGCGCATCCGGAACTGCTTGAACCGTGCCATGCGTCCTGTGTCCTCGCAAACAACTTACAATCAACGAGTTGAGAATTAGCCTGTCATTCCCGGGTGGTCGTTTCGGCATCCTTGGGTGTGACAGTCTGACCCGGAGTCCCGACGGTTCGTCTCATCCCATGGCCCGCCGGTTCATGGTGCCACCCGCGCCGCCGTCCGTACCCGCCACCAGACAACAGGTCCGAGCACAGAGTCCTCTGCCAAACGAAACTCCTGCCGACAACCCAATCCACCCAAACCCAGTGTCTCAGAGCCCCGCCGCAAAGACTTCGACCGATGCCGACACAATGGCGGCACGAAGCAGGACCCGGAGCCTCGCAGGATCGTCAATCGCGGCAATCGCTTCCCTCAATCCTTCCGGGACAGAACCAAACCGGATCTCCAGTGCCTCCAGCACAGCCTGCCTACCCATGGCCACAGTGCCTGCGCGTTCACCTTCCTGCCGACCTTCATTGCGCCCTTCCTGTCTGCCCTCGGTACGGCCTTCCTGCCGACCTTCATTGCGGAGTTGCTGGGCGAGTGTCATGGCTTCGG
>CAZSDE010000246.1:2301-5870 GCA_964605435.1 uncultured Akkermansia sp. | reverse complement strand
CATGCCCATGACGCCGGAGACCAAATACCTCCTCAATGGCCCCCGCCTCGCCCTCTGCAAGGCAGGCGTCCGCATCGTCAACTGCGCCCGCGGCGGCCTCGTGGAGGAAGCCGCCCTCGTCGAAGCCCTCCGCTCGGGCCACGTGGCCGGCGCCGCCCTCGACGTCTTCGAATCCGAACCACCCTCGCCGGATCACCCCCTGCTCGGCTTCCCCAACGTCGTGCTCACCCCGCACCTCGGTGCCTCCACCTCGGAAGCGCAGGAAAACGTCGGCATCGAAATCGCCCGCGCCATCCGCGACGCCCTCGTCGATGGCATCGTCTCCAATGCCGTCAACATGCCCAGCGTCGACCGCAAGACGCTCGACGCCATCGGACCCTACCTCCAGTTCGCCGAAACCCTCGGCCGCCTCGCCGGACAACTCGCCCCGAAACAACCGGAAGTCCTCCGCGTCAATTACTCCGGCCAGATCGGCGAAGGCGATACCACCCTCATCTCCCGCGCCATCCTCAAGGGCTACCTCGAAGTCGGTTCCTGCGAAGGTGCCGTCAACTGGGTTAATGCCCCCGGCGTCGCCGAACGCCTCGGCCTCCGCATCACCGAAAGCCGCCTCGCCACACCCGCCGACTTCACCGAACTCATCGAAGTCACCGCGGGCACCGGCGACCGCCGCGCCAGCGTTGCCGGCACCTTCTTCGGCAAATCCCCACGCATCGTCGGCATCAACGGCCGCCGCATCGAAGCCGCCCCGGAAGGCACCCTCCTCATCTACGAAAACCGCGACCAGCCCGGCATCGTCGGAACCGTCGGCAATATCCTCGGCCAGCATAAGGTCAATATCGCCAGCATGTCCCTCTCCCGCGACGCCCGCGACGGCGTCGCCCTCACCGTCCTAACCCTCGACCACCCAGCCGGTCAGGACGTCCTCGCCGAACTCACCCGCCACCCAGCCATCCTCAACGCCCGCGAACTGAGGATCTGATCCACCACGGCCACCGATTCATCACTCCTCCCGCAAGGGAAACACAGAACCCCGCAGGCAGCACATGCCACCTGCGGGGTTCCTCGTTTCTCAGGAACCTTTAGCCGGAACAGTGAGACACGGACACTGTCAGCCCGCGATCTCATGCCCATCAAATCCTGCCGCAAACAGAGCGGGAGCGAGCCTCACGGATGAAAGGGCGGTTCACCGCAATCACCACCAGAATCCGCGCACTCAGCATTGATGCCTGCCCTTGCAGATGCACACCGCACAAAATCAATGCTGGAGGGCCAATGTTCCAGAGCTGCGACTGCGCCGACGCAGCAGCGGAATCGCAAATGCAGCAAGCACCGATATCGTGCTGCCAGGCTCCGGCACCGCGCTCCCGGTTGAATAGGTGAGATTGTCCATCGTAAAGGAATTACCGCTAGGATTTCCGATGATCGTCATTGAATGAATGCCGAGGGGAGACGTGAACTGGATGAATTCATTGGGTGGATTTCCCGTTCCGGTGAAGTTCTGTGAAAATGACGAGGTCAGCGTCGCCAGCAGAGCACCCCCTCCACCAAAATACTGTAGCGTGAGGGGCGTGTTATACGTGAAGAACCCCCCGGCATCCACCACAGAGGGCCCGAGCGCGATGGTCATTTGTCCGGTAATGTCGAATACAGTGTTCGATGGCGAAACCGGCGGATAAACAGGACTGAGCGACACGCCCTGAGTCAGCACACTCGCACCGGTGAAGGTCACCCCACTGAACTGCGAGGTCACCAGCTCGGAATCCGCCAGCCCGTCAAACGTTATCACGATCGCCCCGGACGATGTCGCCGCCATCATCAGGCTGGCGGTCAGCGGAACGAACCATTTCAAAGAGAGGTTTCGCAATGTTCCTTCTGCTTTCATAGTGTGGTCTTTGGTTGGTTGGTTTCTCGGGCTATGTGTATTCCGTGCCGGTAAACAAATCTCTGAAGCATAATTAGTTGCGTAGCCAAGATGGTCATAGCCTAGGTAAGCGCCTCATACTCCTTAATGGTTTTTAATCATAATAGGTAAATCACGTAAATTATGGAAATTCGGTGCAGTCCGGGTTTTCGCCATCGGCCGGACGCCCCGCGCCCTTTATTTCCTACTTGCGCGATGGACATTTGCGGAATAGAATTTCGACAGACGGGGCCCGGTGCCCTCTCTGCCAACCTTTCCGAGATCCTGCCATGAATCATCCAGCTGACGAAACGAATGCTGCCGCGGAACAGCGGTGGCTGGAAGTGGTGCGGGAGAAGGTGCGGGCGATCCGCTTTGGTTCGGTGCTGGTAACCGTCCACGAGGGGCGGGTGACGCAGGTGGAGTCGGTGGAGAAGACGCGGATTGATCCGGAGCGGCCGGAGGACCGGGGCCGTGGAGGGAAGGGAAGGGCATGAGTAACGGGATGGCGCAGGGACTTCCATCGAATGAGCAGCGGGCACTTTCAAACCTAACATAACTCATCAGTCTTATGGCATATCACGACAGCATTCTTACGACCGTGGGGCGGACTCCTCTTGTTCGCTTGAGCCGGGTGGCCGCGGGGCTGCCGGGAAGAATTGCACTGAAGGGGGAATTCGCGAATCCTCTGGGGAGCGTGAAAGACCGGATTGGCCGGGCCATGATCGAGGATGCGGAGCGACGCGGCGTCCTCCTGCCCGGCGGGCACATCATTGAACCGACCTCGGGAAACACGGGGATTGCGCTCGCCTTTGTCGCGGCGGCGCGGGGGTACCGGTTGACCCTCACGATGCCGGAAACCATGAGCGTGGAGCGGCGGACCCTGCTGGCCCTGCTCGGGGCGGAGTTGGTGCTGACCCAGGGGTCGCAGGGCATGAAGGGAGCGATCGCAAAGGCGGAGGAACTGCTCGCCGCTGACCCCGGCGCATGGATGCCTGGACAGTTCAGCAACCCAGCCAACCCGGAGATCCACCGCCGCACCACGGCCGAAGAAATCTGGGACGACACCGGGGGCAACATAGACACCTTCGTGGCTGCGGTTGGCACCGGCGGAACCCTCACAGGAGTCAGCGAAGTCCTCAGGCAGCGCCGTACCGGCTTCCGCACCATCGCCGTCGAGCCCGATGCCTCGCCCGTGATCTCGCAGACCCTCGCAGGCCAGCCGGTCATTCCTGCTCCTCACAAGATCCAGGGCACCGGAGCCGGCTTCGTCCCGCAGAATCTCAACCTCGCCATCATCGACGAAGTAATCCGTGTCACGAACGATGACGCCATCGCAACCGCACGCCGCCTCGCGCTGGAGGAAGGCATCCTCGCAGGCATCTCCACAGGAGCTAACGTCTGGGCCGCCCTTCAGGTGGCGGCCCGACCCGCATCGGCAGGCCGTCTCATCGTCACCATCGGCTGCTCCACGGGAGAACGCTACCTGAGCACCGCGCTCGCCGACACGGCCCGCGCCCGCATTTCTTCCTGACAAACCGCACCTACCATGGTTGCCAAGGCTGGATCACTTGAGCCAAACGATGCCGCCTCTCCGGCCTCGGGCGCCCTCCGCTGGCAGACCGCCCGGTCGCGCGCATCGTCGGACATGATTCCGGACATTCCC
>CAZSDE010000246.1:0-2291 GCA_964605435.1 uncultured Akkermansia sp. | reverse complement strand
CCCGCCCGTCGCCGGCGCGGGAGACCTGCTCAAGGTCGGCATCTTCGGCGGCATCC
The DNA here is from genome assembly GCA_964605435.1 of uncultured Akkermansia sp. GTDB lineage: Bacteria > Verrucomicrobiota > Verrucomicrobiia > Verrucomicrobiales > V1-33 > V1-33. Next base: position 2,235 of record CAZSDE010000246.1, on the reverse strand, counting down.
ACGGCGATGAACCATCAGGAGCCGCCGCCTGCATCGAACTCGCCCGCTGGGCAGCCTCCGGGCCCACCGACCTCTCCGGCTACGCCCTCCACCTCTATCCGGAGTGCAATCCCACCGGCCTCGCCGCAGGCACCCGGCATTCCCGGGCGGGACTAGATCTGAACCGCGAATTCTGGACCGGCTCGGATCAGCCGGAAGTCCGCCGCCTCGAGACGGAACTGCGCGCCGAGCGCTACGATGTCATCATCGCACTCCATGAGGACGACACTTCGGACGGGCTCTACGGATTTGTGAGCGGAGCGCTCCTTTCAGCCCACCTCCTCGAACCCGCCCTCGCCGCGGCCGAGCACCTGCTCCCGCGGAATCACGCCCCGGTCATCGACGGCTTTCCCGCCGAGCGCGGCATCATCCGTGAAGGCTACCGCGGCGTCCTCAGCGCCCCGCCGGAACAGCGGCCGCGCGCCCTCGAAATCGTCTTCGAAACCCCTGGCCTCGCCCCGTTGCCGCTGCGCATCGACGCCGCCGTGATCGCCGTCCGATCCATCCTCACGGAATACCGCCAGCTCCTCGCCCACGGAGCCGGCATCTGACGCCGGCCACAAGGCTCCATCCAGACGTCCGCCACCCCGCCGCAGCTGGCTAACTTCACGGGGAAAGCTGTTCACTGAGCCGAGTCCGCGCACGCCAAAGCACCCGTGCAGCCGCATTGACGGCATTGTCTTCTGCCGGCATTTTGTTGGCATGAGGCGAACCCACATCCAGTTGCCCGACGACACCTTCGCCCGTGCCAAGAAACTCTGCGAAGCCCGCGAGATCTCGATGGCCGAACTGGCCCGGCGCGGCATCGAATACATCCTCAGTGTCTATTCCTCCGAGACAGACGCCAAGCGTGAGTGGCAGCTACCGAAGCCACGCAAGCTCGGCTGGAAAGGCCTGAGCGACGAGGAGCTCAAACACGAAGCGCAGCTCACCAACACGGAACTCGCGCTCACTCGTGGACGGAGAAAGTAGCCCCATGCTCTCCATCGACACCAACATCCTCTTTCATGGCTTCAACCAGAATTCACCGAGCCATCAACGAGCCCATGCATGGCTGAGCTCCATCGCACGCGATGAAGACGTGGCCATTTCCGAACTCATCCTCGCCGAGTTCTACCGCCTGCTGCGCAACCCCACTGTCCTCAAACACCCGCTTCCCGCCGACGAAGCCTTCGAACTCATCCAATCCTACCGCCGTCATCCCCGCTGGCGGCTCATCGGCTTCCCCATCGAAAGCCGCCCGCTGCACGACACGCTCTGGCAGAAGGCCCGCGCCAAAGACTTCGCCTTCCGTAAGCTCTACGACGCCCGCTCCGCCCTCACCATGACCGCACAGGGCGTGACCGAATTCGCGACCACAAACGTGAAGGATTTCGAAGGATTGGGCTTTCGGCGGGTGTGGAATCCAATCGCGCCATGAAACAGCCCGCCACCGATGCCGAGCCCGCGGCCGAACCATCTAGAGTTCAGACTGAGTGACGCGGGATCGCCAGAGCCTGGGACGACCTTGCTGCGGCACGGCAATACGAATGGACCGCTAGCCGTTGCGGGACGGTGGCCTTATTGAAACGAGCGGCCACGGGAGCATCGTTGACGGGCTATCCGGGGGGTGGGAATTGGTGTTTGTGGGCGGTTTCCTGCGGAATTCTGCCGGAGGAGCAGGCCTGCAGAGTTTTCCGGGGAGGGGCGGATAGATTTCTGTCAGAAGTCGATGCTGGTCTGCCAATAGTGAGGGAAGATGGAAACTGAAGCTGAGCGGCGCGAGGCCTTTCTGAATGACTTGAGCGGGTGCGAGAGCACGCTGCGCGGGTTGATTGCGGGGGCGTTGTCGCGTCTGGACGACCGGGCTGATGTCTTTCAGGAAGTGGTGGTGCTGCTGTGGCGGACGTATGCCCGGTACGACCGGGCCCGGCCATTTCTGCCGTGGGCCGTGGGGGTGGCGACAAGGCGGCTGCAGGAAGAATACCGTCGCATGCGGAAGCGGCCGGGTCTGCTGCCGGATGCGGAGCTGGAGGAACTCGCCGCGGCGCTCGTGGCCACTGCGGTGGAACCGCGGGCGGAGACCGAGGCCCTTGTGGAATGCCTTGGCAAGCTGCCGGAGCGGTCGGCCCAGCTGGTGCGGCGGCGGTACTTTGAAGAAGCCAGTATCGGGCAGCTTGCCGGGGAGACGGGTCAGACGGCCGCCTCGGTCTATCA
>CAZSDE010000245.1:2866-5870 GCA_964605435.1 uncultured Akkermansia sp. | reverse complement strand
CTTCGGCGGCGGTGAGGGCCTGGGCGGCCTGACCGGTGAGGCGGACGGCGAGTTCTGCATTGGTGCGGGCGTCCGTGAAGGCACGCAGGGAAGCCTCGGCGTCGCTGGCGGCCTTGGTGGCGGCATCCGTGCGGGCTTTGTCGTCGGGAGCGGCGGCCGCGGCTGATTTTGTGCTGCGGGCGGCTTCCTGTTTGGCGGCGAGATCGGTGCGGGCCTTTTCGCGGGCCTGATGGGAGGCGACGAGGGCTTCCTGTTCCTTTTTGTGGGCCTCGGCGGCTGCATTGCGGCGGGCCGTGTGGGCTTCACTGAGCCGCTGGGCTGCCTTGAGGCGGAGTTCCGAGGCGGTGATGGCTGCGGCGGCCGGATTTTCGAGGGTGATGTCGCCCGCCTTGCGGTCCGCGGCATCGTACCAGTGCACCGCAGCCGAGGCATCCGCCCAGACGAGGCGTGATCCCGCTGGGTCGAGGGTGGCTACCGCTGTGGGCGGGGTGGCGAATTTATGTTCGTGCGAAGGAGCAGGCGGAGCCGTGGGCGGGGACGCGGGGAACGGGTAGACGTGGAGAGTGCCGTCGCTGGCGACCGTTGCGAGAGCGGATCCATTCTGGAGGAAGCAGAGGGAGGTCAGCGGGGCTGGCGTGGTGGTCGAGAAAACCGCCTTGTGATCCGTGACCGACCAAACTGTCGCTTTGCCGTCTTCGCTGCTCGAGACGAGCACGGAGCCATCCGGGGAAAAGGCGAGGGCGCGGATGGGACTCTGGTGTTCCCGGAGTTCCACAGGGGCAGCCGCTGGGTCAGCCGGATTCCAGAGCTGAATGAGGCCCGTGGCGTCGCCCGATGCCGCGATTTCATCGGTCGCCGCGACCGCCGTGGCCGGGGCCGGGAGGTCGCGCGAGTGGCTCGGGAGAAGAGGCTGGCGGCGCCAGAGACGGGCCGTGCGGAAACCACCACTGGCGATGAGGTCATCCGATCCAAACGCCAATGAGAGGACCGCATCACGGTCGGCTGGGTGACGGTCCTTGTAGAGTTCCTCCTTGGCCAGTTCAGGGTCGGTGAGGTGGCCGACGGGAAGACCAGTGGCGACTTCCGTGATGACGACCTCGTTGCCGCGGGCGGCCGCGGCGAGGCGGCCCTGCGGGGAGACGGCGGCGGCCGAAACCGGAGCCGCACCCGTCGGGAACGGGCGCCAGTTCGAGACCGTTTCCGTGACTGCCGAGCCCTTGAGGCCCTGATTGATCCAGAGTTGGAGGAGGCCGAGTTCCTCCGGGGAGAAGTTGGGAGCATTGACCTTGTTCCCGGGCGGGGGCATGGCCGGGTCCTCCGCATGGGCGGCGGTGAGCACGAGGAGGCTTTCCTTCCCCTTCCCTGCGATGGCGGCCGGACCGGAATCGCCCCCTTTGAGGATGGCTTCCGGCGATTCCAGATTCAGGCCGGCCTTGGCCTTGGTGGTGTTGTGGCAGGCAAGGCAGCTGCGCTTGAGGAGAGGGTGGATGTCCTTCGCGAAATCGACCGGGCCTTCCCGGGTGATGTCCGCCACTGGAATGGGCGCGGCGGGAGCCGAAGCGGAGAGGATGGACGCCATGGCGGAGGCCGTGAAGAACGGAAGCGGGCGGTTCATGGTTTGACCTCGACGTTGATGGGAAGGGACCACGGAACTTCGACGCCGTTCCATGGGCATTTGGCGTTCACGGTGGCTTGGTGGGCTCCGTGCGGAGCGTCCGGAGCCGCCTTGAGGATGAGTTTCCCCTCCGTGGCCTCCTTGGCGATGGTGACGGCTTCGCAGCTCGTGCCCTTGGGTGCTGCGAGCTGCAGCGTGATGGCATCCGCGAAGCCGAAGCGACGTTCCGCACGGACCGGGATTTCGACGGTCTCTCCCGGGGTGATGACGATGGCTTCCGGCAGCGTCAGGGCCACCGGCGAGGCGTCGATGCGGACCTTGATGGGAGCTGAATAGATGGCGTCTGCCAATTCGCGGACCGGGGCCTTTTCGCCGCCCGGCTGCCATTGGAGAGTGGCGCGGGCCGAGGCATGAATCGTCCATGTGCCCGGCGAGAAGGCATTGCCGTCCTTGTTTTTGACATCGAGGACGAGCCTCGCTTCCGCGGCGTCGCCCGGGGGCTTGACCACGGGGGCCTGGCGGAGGCCGGGAAGCCCCGTGAGGACGGCTTCCCATTCCCCCTTGATGCCCTTGAGGGCGGCATCGCGGGTGAATTTAACCGGGATTTCGACCGCTCCGCCGATAGCCGTTTCGTATACTTTTTCCTCGGCGGGTTCGATCGTCAGCGGCGGCGCTTCCGAATCGAGGACTGCGAGGGGAAATCCGTCCGTGCTGAGCCGCATTTCGGCGCGTTCCGCCGCTGCATTGCCGACATTCCAGCGGGGCACCGCCTCCGCGGCGACTGCCGTGACGCTGCCGGCCGATCCCGTGATGCGGATGCGGCCATTCCATGTGGTCGCCGCCGCCCCAGCGCGGACCAGGAGGGCCGCCTGACCGACGCCCGGGGGCACGGTCACTTCCGGGGCCGAGACGCCCTCCGGGAGACCCTCCACCCGCAGCTGAATGGGGTCGGCGAACCCATCGTAGCGGATCACGGCCACGGAAACATAGGAACTGGCACCCTTGCGGAGGAGTGGGCTCCAGCGGTGCAGCGCCGCGCCCCGGGTCTGCGGACCGAGCGAAAACGCCACGAGGGCAAAGCCCGGCGAGGGGTCGCGCAGCGCCAGTCGCCACGGACGGCCCGCGCGGAATCGGTCGATGATCTGCAGCCGGTAGGTCGTGCCCGCTTCGCAGGCGAATTCGCCCGACGGGTCGCGGCTGCCGAGCGCAAGGGGTTCCGTGCCCGGGGGTGCGGGGGAATCATCGAAAATGGCCAGCTGTTCCATGGATTCCACCCCCTTCGCGTCCTTGGCGACCTTGAGGAGACGGATCACAAAGTCGCTGGGGGCACCGAGACGGTGGCTCAGCAGATCGAGCGAAACCCGGCGGGGCTGATCCGGGGTGATTTCG
>CAZSDE010000245.1:0-2844 GCA_964605435.1 uncultured Akkermansia sp. | reverse complement strand
CAGCGGAAGCGACGTGACGGGTGCCGCGGCGGATTCCTCCGGGGAAGCGATCGTGAGACGGTACGGGGCCGCTCCCCATGCCATGTCGTGGACACGGACCGTGTAATCGCCATCCGCGGGAGCCGTGAAGTCGATGCGGGCATCGTCGCCATCGTTGCGGTGCGCCGTGAGAAGTTCGCGCCCCGCGGCGTCCGCGACGGCGATGACGGCGTTCAGCGGGGAATCAATCCGTTCCGCGGCGCAGGACAGGAGCAACCGCTGCCCGGCGCTTGCCTTGAAGCGGAAATGATCGGCTGCGTCCGGTCCCGTCGTACCATTGATGGTGACCGGCAGAGCGACCTCGGTGGCCGTGGCTGGCGAGGCATTGGGTGCGGCTTCGGAAATTTCCGGGAGCGAACCCACCACGAAGAGCTTGCTGGCCGAGATTCCGTAACGTCCGGCCGCGCGGACCTCATGGACCCCGGGAGTCATGCCCGCACTGGCCGTCACTTTGAATTTCAGGCCATCCACCGGAACCGCCGACAGGCCGGGATCCGAAAAAAGGAGACGGTCCAGGCCATCGAGGTCTGCTCCCGCAATGGTCACTTCCGTTTCCGTGCCGGCGCGGAGGCCCTGCGGAAAGACCATGTCGAGCCGGGCCGTCGGCAATTGAGCCATGAGCGGCAGCGCGGCAGCGCCAAGGGCAGCCAGGGAGCAGGGCAGGACGAGGCGGCGGCGCAGAAGGCCGTGCGGAATTCCAGGAGTCATGGCCGTGATGGATCGGCGGTCAGTGATTGAAGAGAAACTCCTTCGTATTGAGCAGCGCCCAGACCATGTCCTCCCATGCCGACTTCTCGCCGTTCTTCTTTGCGAGGTAATCTGCCGCCTTCTGGATTTCCTCCGGCTGAGGTTCCCGGGAATAAGCGGTCACAAAGAGCTGACGGAGGCGTTCCGCGACCGGACGTTCATCCTTCGCAAGGATGGCCGAACGACTCGTCTCGGCGGTCAGCTTCTCCTGAATGCCCTTGGAATTGAGAAGGTGCAGGCTCTGAGCGAGACTGCTGTCCTGCGTGCGTTCGCATTCGCAGGCACTCGAATTCTCCGGGCGTCCGAAAACCGTGAGGAAATAACTGGCTCCGTTGAAGCTATCGTCCGGAAGAGCCACGGCCCTGCGGTCAGCCGGCTGTCCCGGGAACCGGGTGGCCAGCCCCGTGACTGAATCGATGGCATCAAGGAGGACTTCCGCCTGAAGCCGGCGCGGGAAGAAGCGGCTGAAGTTCTGGCGGTCCGACGCATTGTGCTCGTTCGGCAGGCTGCTCAGCTGATAGGTGGTGCTGCTGCAGACAAGGCGGACGAAGGATTTCATGTCGAAGCCCGACTTCGTGAATTCCTGCGCGAGAGCATCAAGCAGCGCGGGATTGACCGGCGGATTCGTGACGCGCAGGTCGTCTTCCGGTTCAACCAGGGCGCGGCTGAAGAAGTGCTTCCAGTAGCGGTTCACGAACATCTTCGCGAAGAAGGGGTTCTCCGGCGCAGTGAGCCATGCGGCCAGCGGTTCGCGCGGATCATCCTGCGGGCTGAGCTGAAGCGGTTCGCTGCCGAGCGGCTTCGGCTTCTGCGGCTTGCCCGTGCGGGGATTGGCCGCCGACGCCTCTTTCCATTCGTGGAAAATCGCTTCCTCGGCAGGCTGGTCCGAAGGCTTCCGGCCAATCGTCGAGAAGAAGGCAGCGAACCCATAGTAGTCGTCCTGGCTCCATTTCTCGTAGGGATGGTGATGGCACTGGGCGCACTGGAGGCGCTGACCACAGAACACCTGCGCAATATCCTGGAGCTGATCCTGGGGTTGACGCACCGTGCGGTACCATCCGACCGCCGGGGACGAACTGATGCTGCCCGAAGCACTCACCACGCGGCTCACGAATTCACTGTAGGGCACGTTGCGGTTGAGCAGATCGCGGATCCATTCATGAAAGGCCAGCGTCCCGTAGGCAGGCCGGTCTCCCCGCTTGTTGCGGAGCAGCGCAGCCCATTTGGCAGCAAAATATTCGGCGTACTGCGGCGAAGCGAGCAGGCGGTCGATGAGGACATTGCGTTTCTCAGGCGAAGCGTCTGCCGCAAAGGCCGCCGTTTCCTCAGGCTTGGGAAGCCGCCCGGTGATGTCGATGGTGACCCGGCGCAGGAAGGTGGCATCGTCGCAGAGACCCGACGGTGGGAGACCGAGCGTGCGGAGCTTCGCAAAGACATGGGTATCGATGACATTTCGTTCCGGCGGGAAATCGCCGAGCGGAGCCCCTAGCGGAATCGTGCCGCGGAAGACGCCGACGAGTTCCATGAAGCGGACCATGATGGCGACATCGCCAGGCTGGGTTGCCGTGGACACAAGGCCGTCCTCGGTGACCGTAGCCATGTCCTTGGCCCCGCTTTCATAGGTCACGAGACGGGTGACATCGCGCCATGAGCCATCCGCGTAGAGCGCGGTCACCTGAAGCTGCTGACGGTCCGATGGTTTGAGCAGGCGTTCTGGAGGAAACACCGCGAGACTGACCGGCGCGGGAGCCCTGGGGTCGCCCTTGGGCATGCCCTGTTCCATCCAGCGCACCAGGGTCAGGTAATCCGGCGTGCCGCGGGTCATGCGGGCTCCGCCGCCGTGAGGCATTTCGCCCGTCCCCTTGAGCAGTAGCAGACTGCTTTCAGGGGCGGCGGGGAAGAGCCGGCGGCCACGGGATTCGTGCACAAGAAATCCGTAGTCCTCCCATGGCTCGAAGCCGAGCAGGGAAAGCTTGAAGCCATTCTGACCTTCCGACTTGCCATGGCACCCACCGCCATTGCAGCCGTACTTCGTGAGAACCGGTACAATGTCGTTCG
>CAZSDE010000244.1:0-5940 GCA_964605435.1 uncultured Akkermansia sp. | reverse complement strand
GGATCGTCCAGTGGACTGGGCGAACCGAAGCCTGCCGGCAGCAAACTGGGCAGTTCTGGTGGGTCCTCGCTGGGTTCTGCGGCTGCCAAGCCTGTGAAGGCCGGAGCGCTCATTCCGTTGCGCACGTGGACATCGTCGGATGGCCGGACGATGAGTGCGGCCTTGTTGTCGGTGGACGGGGCGAATGGGAAATTCAAGAAGGCCGATGGCACGACCTTCACGATGCCGCTGAACCGGCTCGCGGACGACGATCAGAAGATCATTGAGGAAGCGGCGGCTGTTCCGGCAGCGGGTTCGCCCTGAGTGATGTCCTGCTGGGTGGCGGGCTGTGATGGCCGGCGATCCTGCAGGGAAAGAGAAACCGGCACCTGGGCGGAAGCGTCCGGGTGCCGGTTTTGTTGTGGGAACGGAGAGAGGAATGGAAGAGGATCGGGCTGCTGCCGCTCCGTCCTTTGCCTTGAGCGAGGCCGCGGTGGCCGTCAGGGTTTGACGGGTGGGAGGCTCTCGATGGCCTTGAGGACTTCCTCGAGGTGGGAGCCGGCGTTTACTTTCGGCTGGTGCCAGACGATTTTGCCATCGCGGACGAGGAAGGACTGGCGGGAGGGGAAGCCGATGCGCATGGTGGGGACGCCGAAGGCCTTGACGACGTTGCCTTCCGGGTCGGCGATGAGTTGGAAGGGGAGTTTGTATTTCTCCTGGAAGGCCTTCTGGGATTCGGGTTTGTCCATGCTGACACCGAGGACGGTGACGCCTTTGGCCTTCAGTTTGTCCCAGTCGTCGCGGAGGGAACAGGCTTGTTTGGTGCAGCCGGGCGTATCGGCTTTCGGGTAGAAGTAGACTAGGACGAGGCCTTTTTTCCATGCGTCGGCGAGGCGGAGTTCCTCATTGTTCTGGTCGCGTGTGACGAGGGTGGGGGCGTCGGCACCTGGTTGGAGGGGATCGGCCCTTGTGGTTGAGAGAAGGAAGGCGGCGGCGAGGGCCACGAGGACAGTGACGGCGACGAGGGTTTTGAGCATCGGGAAGGCCGGGAGGAGTTGGTAAGCCGCGAATGTTGTCAGGGTCTCCATGGTTTTCAAGCATTGTTACGGTCATCCTTATCATTAGTTCCAGGGAGGGAAGCTCCGTGGAGACAGTCTGGCAAAGGTACGGAGGCGGGCGGTATCCGGGCGGGGAAAGTGTGTGCCGGGGATGCGGGATCGGACTTGCAGGCTGGAGGGAATCCGGCACGCTGGAGGGGTGAGTGCAATGCAATCGAGTCGACTGATGGCGGGGGCGATCCTTGGGTGGTCCGTGGTGATTTCTGCGGTGCGGGCGGCTGAGCCTGATGCGGCAGACAAGCCGATTGTGCAGACGGTGCAGCGGATGGCGTCTTTTGATTATGCGAAGGCGAATGGGAAGACGAAGGAAGCGATTGGGCGGTACTTGGAGGCGACGGCGGGCAGTGCGGAATATTTCCAGCTGGTGGAGAAGTTCCGGGTGACTGGCGAGCGGGATCGGTTGGTGGCACTGGCGGTGGGGCAGGCGGGGACGCCGGTGGCGGGTCAGGCCGTGAAGCTGCTTTTTGATCTGGGAGAGGGTGGGGCTGTGGTGGAGGCCATGAAGAAGGCGGGGGAGGGAGAAGCGGCGAAGCTTGTGGAGACGGTGGCTGGGGTGGGCAGTCCGGAGGCGTCGGTGGCGGCGCTTGCGGTGCTTGGCGATGCGGCGGCGTCCCTTCCTGTGCGTCAGTCTGCGGTGGCTGGGCTGGGCAAGCATCCCGAGGGTCAGCGTCGGCTGCTGGGCAAGGCGAAGGAGGGATCGCTTGATGCGGCGCTGCGCGAGGCGGTGGCGGCCGTCCTTGCGACATCGACGGATGAGGCGGTGCGGCGCGAAGCGGAATCGGTCATTCCGATGCAGGCGGCTGTGCCGCTTCCGGCGGTGGCTGAACTGGCGAAGCGCGCAGGCGATGCGGGGAAGGGGCAGACGGTTTACATGACGTATTGTTTCACGTGCCATCAGGTGAACGGTGTCGGGGTCGATTTCGGGCCGGCGCTCAGTGAGATTGGGAGCAAACTGGCGAAGGAAGCGATGTACGATGCGATTCTCAATCCCAGTGCGGGGATCAGTTTTGGTTATGAGGGTTGGGAAGTGAAGATGAAGGATGGGACCACGTGGGTGGGGATGGTGGCGAGCGAGACCGATGGGGAACTGGTGCTCAAGGTGCCTGGCGGCGTGCTGCAGAAGTGTGCGAAGGGCGAGGTGGTGAACCGGACGAAGCTGACGGCATCGCTGATGACGCCGAATCTGCACACGGTCATTCCCGAGGCTGATTTGGTGGATCTGGTGGAGTATCTCATGACCCTGAAGAAGAAGCCGTGAGAGTGAAGGCAGGCGATCATGGTGTCGGGTCGTCCGGTGACTTTTCCGGGCGTGTCTATGCCATGGTGCGGGAAGTTCCGGCTGGGCGGGTGACCACGTACGGCCGGGTGGCGGCGGCGGTGGGTTGCCGGTCTGCGCGGGCGGTCGGGCAGGCCCTGCGGCGGAATCCGCATGCGCCGGAAGTGCCGTGTCACCGTGTCATTCAGGGTGATGGACGGCTGGGAGCCTTCTTCGGGGACGACGGTCGGGCGGCGGAGAAGATGGCCCTGCTGATGGCCGAGGGCGTGCGGTTTTCCGGGGGGCGGCTGGCTCCTGGGCAGACGTTCTGGGAATTCGGAGGAGGGGGAGCATGAGTGCGGACGGTGCTGGAGAGCGACTGCTTTTTGTGACCTGCGGAGGCACCATTGATAAGGTGTATTTCGATGCGAAGAGCGAGTTCGAGGTGGGGCCGCCGCAGGTGGCGGGGTTGCTGGAGGAAGCGAATGTGACCATGCCGTTCCGGATTCTGTCGGTGCTGCAGAAGGACAGTCTCGAGATGACCGCGAGCGACCGGGAACGGATCTTGGCAACGATCGCGGCGCAGCCGGAGCGGTTGGTGGTGGTCACGCATGGCACCGACACGATGATCGAGACTGCGCGTGTGCTGGGGAAGCTGACAGGGAAGACGGTGGTGCTGACTGGGTCTATGCAGCCGGCGAGGTTCCGGGTGAGCGATGCGGAATTCAATCTGGGGACGGCCGTGGCTGCCGTGCAGATTCTTCCCCCGGGGGTTTATCTGGCGATGAACGGGCGGATTTTCGATCCTCGGGCTGCGCGGAAGAATGTGGCGGGAAACTGCTTCGAGAGTCTGCCGTGAGCGGGAGGGCTGACGGTTTCAGGCGAGAATGGGGAGAACGCTTCCGTGGACATCGGTGAGGCGGATGTCGCGACCCGAGAAGCGGTAGGTGAGTGCTTCGTGGTCCATGCCGAGGAGGTGGAGGACGGTGGCCCAGAGGTCGTAGACCGAGCAGGCGTCGGCGACGGCATGGTAGCCGAAGTCATCGGTGGCTCCGTGCACGTGGCCCGGGCGGACGCCGCCGCCGGCTAGCCAGAGGCTGAAGCCGTAGGGATTGTGGTCGCGTCCGCTTCCCTGGCTGAAGGGGGTGCGGCCGAACTCGCCGCTGAAGATGACAAGGGTTTCGTCGAGAAGGCCGCGTGATTTGAGGTCGCGCAGGAGGCCGGCGATGGGGCGATCGACCTGATGGCCCATGCGTCCGTGGCCTTCGCGGATGTCGCCGTGCTGGTCCCACGGATTGGGACCGTTGCCGCCGCCGATGTTGTACGAGAGGCACGAGAGTTCGACGAAGCGGACGCCGCGTTCCACGAGGCGGCGGGCGAGCAGGCATTGGCGCCCGTAGGCGGCGGTTTTGGGATCGGCGTCGTCGAGCGCGTAGAGTTGGCGGGTGGCTTCCGATTCGCCGGAGAGGTCGCATAGTTCCGGCACGGCCGACTGCATGCGCCATGCCATTTCGGCATTGGCGATGGCTGATTCCGTGCGTGGGTCGCCGGGGTGATGGGCGGCGGCGAACTGGCGGTCCATGGAGGCGACGAAGCCGAGGCGGTCGCGCTGGAGCCGGGCGGGTTCGCGCGGGGTGATATTGGCGACGGCTTCGGCGCTGTCGGCATTGATGTAGGAAGCCTGGTGGGTGGCGGGGAGGAAGCCATTGCCGAAGAGGCCGTTGCCTCCGTGAGGGATGGTGCTGTCGCCGCTTTTGAGGACGACGAAGGACGGGAGGTTATCGGCGAGCGAGCCGAGGCCGTAGCTGGTCCATGCTCCGGCGCTGGGGTATCCGAGGAAGGGGAAGCCCGAGTGCATGAAGAAGTTCCCCTGGGCATGCTCGCTGAATTTGGCGGTCATGCTGCGGATGACGCAGAGGTCATCGGCGCATGAACCGATGTGCGGGAAGAGGTCGCTGATTTCGATGCCCGATTTTCCACGGGGTTTGAATTCCCAGTGGGACGGCTGGATGTTGCCATTCTGATTGAACTGGGTGCGCTGGACGGCGACGGGCATGGGTTGTCCGGCGCGTTTCCGCAGCTCGGGTTTCGGGTCGAAGGAATCGACGTGCGAGAATCCGCCGGACATGTAGCAGAAGATGACGGATTTGGCGCGGGGTTTGAACTGCGGGACGAGGGGGGCGGCGTCCGAGAGGGCGCGGAAGGCGGTGAGGCCGAAGCCGCAGGACAAGCGGGCGAGCAGTTGCCGTCGGGAAAGCGTCATGGAGGGAGTACGCGGAGAAGTGCCGGGAATTTCCGTCGACTGGGGTGGGCCGGACGATCAGGGAGTGAGTGTGAGGCGGCGGACCACGTGATTTTCGCTGTCGCCGATGAGGAGGGAGCCATCCTTGTCGATGTAGACCCCGTGGGGTCGGGCGAGGGGGCATTCGAGTGGGTTGCGGGATTGCCCGGGCCCTTTGCGGCCGGTGCCTGCGGCGACCTTGATGATGCCGGTGGCGGGGTCGATGACGCGGATGGAGTGGCTTTCGGTGTCGGCGATCCAGATGCGGCCGTCGGGACTGGCGGCGAGGCCTTTGGGACCGGCGAGGGTGGCGGAGCGGGCGGGACCGTCATTTCCGGTGAAGCCTTGTTTTCCGGTACCGGCCATGTGTTCGAGGCGGGCGGGTTGTCCTGAGACGCGGAAGACGGCATTGCCTTCGCGGAGGGCGAGCCAGAGGTTTCCCTTGGGATCGAAGTCGATGGTACGTGGGCCGAGGATGGGGGTATCAGGGGAGAAGGGAGCGCCGTCTGGCGTGGGTTCCTTGCGGCCATTGCCGCAGAGGGTAGTGATGGTGCGCGTTTTGAGATTGACCGAGCGGACGCGGTGGTTGCCGATGTCGCAGATGACGAGGGCGGAGCCGTCCGGGGTGAACTGGATGGCGATGGGGTCGCGGAAGGCAGCGGCTGTGGCGGGTCCGCCGTCGCCGGAGAAGCCGGGTTTACCGGTGCCTGCGAAGGTGGAGATGGAGCCTGATTTCATGTCGACCGTGCGGATGGTGTGGGTGGACATGTCGGCGATGTAGAGGTTTCCGTCCGGGCCGAAGCGGATTTCGTGGGGTTTGCTGAGTTGGGCGGCGGTGGCTGGTCCTCCATCGCCTGAGTATCCAGGGGTGCCCGTTCCGGCGACCGTTTCGATGTGGCCGTCGCTGGTGATGCGGCGGATTCTGTGGCCATTGAATTCGCAGACGTAGAGGTTGCCATCGGGACCTCTGGTGATGCCGAAGGGGTCGTGCAGGGCAGCGGCTGTGGCTGGTCCTCCGTCTCCGCTGGAGGCGGGTTGGCCATTACCGGCGATGGTGGTGATTTCCGGGGCGGCGGTGGCGACGGCAGCGGTGGCGAGGGTGGTGGTGGCGAGGAAGGGCAGGGATTTCATGAAAGTGATCGGCGAGGTTTCAGTACCATGGACGGGAGCGGACTTCGATGCCGAGGTCCGTGCTGACGAGGTCTTCGAAGCGGCGGAGGTCGGCGAGCGAGCCATTCTGATTGCGGTAGTGGTAGGGGTAGATGGTGCGGGGCCGGAAGGCGCGCACGACGGCGACGGCGGCATTG
>CAZSDE010000243.1:0-5942 GCA_964605435.1 uncultured Akkermansia sp. | reverse complement strand
CCAAACCACCGCAGGCACCGCCTGCGCCCGCACTTCAGTCATCGAACTGAACCCGCGGCTCGACGCCATCAGCCATTCCCAGGTCCTCCGCACGCTCCGTCACGAGGCCGCCCACCTCCTCGCCCACTGGCGCGCAGGCCGCCGCCGCATCAAAGTCCATGGCCCCGAATGGCGCCAGGCCTGCGCCGATCTCGGCATCCCCGGCGAACCCGCCTGCCACGACCTCCCCCTCCCCAGACGCAAGGTCACCCGAAAATACACCTACCAGTGCCCCGCCTGCTTTTTCGTCGCCCACCGCGTCCGGCCCTTCTCCCGCTACACCGCCTGCTACCGCTGCTGCCAGCGCCATAATCACGGACGCTACGACCACCGCTTCCGCTTCGTCCTCACCAGCGATCCGGTCAGACCCGCCTGAACCCGGTCCCACGAACACCTCTCAGCCCGGCCACTGCGGTGCCTCACGCGACGCCAAAGACCGGAACCACACCGTCTCCGGACCGCTTCCCTCATACCGCAATACCATGCCTTCGGCGAAAACCGTTTCCACCGAAGGATACTCCCCGCTAGTCGCTGCCATGATCCCCTGTCCGCGCTCGGGCACCGCGAGATAAACAACTTCAGGCCCACCCGATGCTCCAGTCCGCACGAGCAGAAAGTTCCGGCACGGTCCACAGTCGTTCGGAATGTCTTCCTCTATGACCAGTACCTCACCGGCTTTGTCCACGACCAGCCGAATGTGACTCCGCGGATCCCCATCCACCACACTCGCAAATCCCTGCGCACTGTGCGCACTGACCGCTTCCACCGCTTCCCGCACGCCATCCATGCCACGATGGCAGATCCGGTAGACCGACGGCTCGTACCCCTCAGCCACCGGAGTACCAGTACCCAGCCGGAATTCGACCGCATAGTTCCCCGCAACCCACGCGACAGCGTTACCCGCCTCTTCTTTCACCAACCGCGGACCCCGGCAGCCCGCCAGCACCACGGCAACTGCCCACAGCAAGCCCATCACCCGCCGCCCACAGCTCATTTGAACGACTTCGCAAAGTCATCACTGCTGATGGCCCGGGCCACCGGCGGCTTCTTCACATGCGTCGAGGTCGCAATCCGCTGCTGCAGCTCGGCCTCATATTCCCCGGCATCCATCGGCAGGACCACCGTGCGCTGCTTCCAGGTCGACAGCAGAATCGCATTGGCCAGCTCAATCGAATGAATCCCCTCGGCCGCAGGCGCAATGAGCGGCTCCCCCTTGCGGATCGCATCCGCAAAATTCTGCAGCACCACATTGTGACTCGCCCCACCCTCCGGAACCGGAACCTCCACCTGCCAGCACTCGGGCTTCGCAAATCCCGCCGCCGTCTCCGCCGAAAACTGCGACATGGGCACACGGTTGCGCAGAAACTTCAGACTTCTTCCCTCCACCGTCAGCACCCCGCGCTCTCCCGTCACCTGCAGCAGGTTCCTCCCAGGCGCCTCTCCCGTGCTCGTGATGAAGGTCGCATGACGCCCATCCGCATAACGGAAATATGCCGTCACATCATCCTCCACCTCAATGTCATGATAGCGCCCGAACTGACAGAATCCCGTGACCTCCTGCGGCATCCCGAACAGCCACTGATAAAGATCGAGATTGTGCGGGCATTGATTGAGCAGCACTCCGCCCCCCTCACCCTTCCACGTCGCCCGCCACCCGCCTGACGCATAGTACGTCTCCGTCCGGAACCAGTCCGTGCAGTCCCACAGCACCCTCCGGATCTCCCCCAGCTCCCCTCCCGTGATCAGACTCCGGATCTGCTGGTACAATGGATCCGTCCGCAGCTGAAACATCGCTCCGAACACCTGCGCCCCACCCCGATGCGCCGCCACCAGCCTCTCGCAGTCTGCCTTGTGCACCGACAAGGGCTTCTCCACCATCACATGCAGCCCAGCCTCAAGCGCCTCGATCCCCATCGTCGTGTGAAAGTAATGCGGGGTCGCAATCAGTACCGCATCAATCTCTCCAGACCGCAGCATCGCCCCGAATTCCGTGAACTGAGCCTCCCCCTCCACCGGTTCCGGCAAGGCCTCGGCACGATCACAGATCGCTGTCAGCTGCAATCCTTCCACCCGTCCGGCCCGCAGGCTGGCCCGATGAGCCTTCCCCATGTTGCCCAATCCCACCAGTCCAATGCGTACAGTTTTCATGGGGGCGGAGCATGAACCACGGCTCCCCTCTGTCAAGATCCCGCTCACCCATGCACATCCATCGGAATCACCTGCCCGAACGGAACTTCACGGCAATCCCCCTCCGGCATGATCCAGCACACCGGTATGCCGGGCTCCTCCTCCGGAAACTCCCCATGGCCATCCGTGAAGAAAACCAGCACATCAGGCACCGGACCGTCCATTCCCGCCAACCGCTCCTCCAGCCACGCAAAGACCGGCACAAATGACGCCCCCCCGCGGCCCTCCAGCGCAAACGAATCAAAATCAATCGGCTCAAAGGCCTCATAAACCCTCACATTCTGAACCTCCGCATCACAGTCGATCACCGTGAGCTGACTGATCCAGCGCCTCCGCAGCCCGTCAATCTCCGCAAGGATCCGCCGCAGCAGCCCCGGACTCATCGAGCCAGACGTATCAATCGCCACCACCACATGGGCCGGACCGCTCACTGCCAGCGACGGCAGCACCAACCCACGCCAGAGATGCCGCTTCGCCGGCGGAAACCACCGGTAATCATTCCACTGCAGCCCCGTCAGAAAGGACGCCAGCAGCTGCTCCCACTGAACCCGCGACCGGCCCGACCTCCCCAGCTCCACCTTGCCATTTCCCCTCTCCCATCCCCGGTGCACTCCCTGCGAAGCCTGCACCACCCGGCGCCGGATCCCCGCCAGTTCGTCCCCCGACGGGGCATCCTCCGGACGGAAACGCGACAGCTTCACGCCATCCCCATCCGCGCCCGCATGCCCATCCGCCAGCCGCGACGCCCTGCGCTCACTAAGCCACTTCCGCACCCGCTCCGCACCATGCCGCTGCGACATCTGCCGAATGAGCCGATCATAGACCTCTTCCGCAGTCAGTTCCCCGACCGACAGGCCCTGCCCATCCCGCAGCGCTCCGGCCGGCACAGTGAATCCACATTCCGCCAGCATCCGGTTCACGACCAGATCCACCGCCACATTCCAAAGCTCCGCATCCCGCGTGCCCCTCCGCCCCATGTGATCCAGCAGACAATGCATCAGCTCATGCGCCACACAGAACTGCAGCTCCGCCAAAGTCAGCGACGCACAGAATCCAGGCTCATAGTAGATCGCCCGGCCATCGGTCGCCAGAGTCGGTACCAGCTCCGCATCCGCCACCTCCACGAGCGGCAGCCGCAGCAGCGCCGTCGCCAGCCATGGATGGTCCAGCAGCAGCGCCAGACGGGCGTCAGCCACCGTGCTCATGCCTTGCCGGAAAGCAGCCGCCCATGCCGCGCACAGAAATCCTGGACGGGTTTCTCCATCACGAAACCAGGATGCGACACCAGCGCCCCACGCACCAGCAGCACCCCGAACTCAGGCGGCAGCCTCGGCAGCAGCACCGCCGCCGCCTTCCGCACCTCGGACTTGCCCAGCCTCGCCGTGAGATGACTCACCAGCGCATACAGCGGCCCCAGCTTGTCCGGAATCTCCACGCCCCCCGGATTCCGCAAGGTCTCCGCCACCAATTCCATCGCATCAGTATCCGAGGCATACGCGAGAAACTCACTGGCGGGCCCGCCACCCACCACCCCGGCCAGCACATCGCGCAGCGCCACCACCACCTCCTGCTCCCCCAGCAGATCGGAAACCATCTCCCACGTCCGCGGCGTCGCAAACGCCTGCTCCCCCGCCGCCTTCTTCACCATCAGCAGCGCGGGACGGAAACTCAGAAAGCCAGTCACCAGCGGATGTACTCCACTGCGGATCGCCCACTCCAGCCAATCCTCGAAATCCACCTCCATCTCCACATGCACAAACCGGTTCGCCAGCGCAGACGGCATCCGGAACGTCACACTCCCATCACCCTCACGGTTCCCCGCCGCCACAATCTGCCACTTCTCCGGCAGTTCATACTCCCCAATCCTCCGATCCAGCATCAGCTGATAAAGACTCGCCTGCACCATCGGAGGAGCCGCATTCAGCTCATCGAAGAACAACAAACCCTTCGACCGCTTATCGTGCGGCAGAAACGACGGCGGACACCACACCGCCCGCCCACCCTCCACCGCCGGAATCCCCCGCAGATCCGTCGGATCCAGCAACCCCGCACGCACATCCGTCACCGGCAGCCGCAGCGCTCCCGCCACCGCACGCACCACGGAACTCTTCCCGATCCCCGGAGGACCCCACAGAAAAACAGGCCAGCGCGTGCGCAGAACCTGACCGAGAACTTCAATGACTCTGGATGGCTTCATGATGAAAAAACCGGGCTATGCCGCCGCTCCGCAGACTGCGGCAGATAACTGCGCAGGGCCTCCCGCATCCATGGCTCTTCCCGGATCCTCCGCCGGCCCGCAGGGGCTTCCAGCCACGGCAGGTCCTGCCAGACCGGACTCGTGATGAGCGCTGGCAGGGCCACAGGCTCAGGACCCGGAGGCGCCAACTGCACCTTCACCGTCCATTCCGGCTCGTGCACCGTCAGCTCGTCCCGCTCCATCAGACAAGCCATGAACCGCAGGGCCGCTTCCGGCGACCCCGGCCAAACCGCAAACGTATCCGCCCGCAGCCGCCGGATCCGAATCCCCAGGCGCTCCGCATCCCGCATCTGCCCAAGCGACACCTTGCACTGCAGCATCCCCGACACCGGAATCCCCATGCCCAGCCGCACCGTCACCCGAACCCCACTCGCATCCCCCACCAGCCGCGCCGAAACAGGCACCCCCTGCTCCCGCCCTTCCCCCAGACCCTGACCCGCCCGGAACCGCCACGCATACCGCCACGGATCTTCCCAGATATGATCCTCCAGCGACGTTGAACCGTCCCAGAAATGATGATACCGCACGGACAGATCGGGCCGAATCTCAAGTCCCGACGCCGCCAGCGTAACCCTGCCGGACCCAATCACCACCGGAGCCGGCTTCCCGCGCCGCGAAAACGCCAGCCGCACCAGCAGCACCGCCAGTTCCTCCTGCCGCTCATCCAGCGAAAACGGCTCCAGAGGCGTCCCGCGCTCCCGCCGCAGCAACGCCCGCACCACCCCAGCATCAGGCACCCTCTTTCCGCCCCACGCAATCTGCGAATCCACCCAGTCACGGCACCGGACCCGGTCTCCCTCATCAGAATTGTAGACAGCCGATGCCAGCAGCAGCATTGAGTTCATGAATGATTCAGTTAGAAAGTGAAGCCGCCCGCGCCAGCTCCCGCCGGCACACCTCCGCATACTGGGGATCCACCTCGCAGGCGACCACCCGACGCCCCATCCGCACACCTTCCAGCAGCAACCCAGCCGCCCCGGCAAACGGATCCAGCACCACGTCGCCCGGCCGCGAATACAGCAGCATCAGCCTCCGCCCAGCCTCCCGCGGCATCTGATGAGGATGCTTCCGGCCCGCCCCCGGCGACGGCAGATCCCACAGCGGCTCCAGCAGGGAAACCACTTCCTCCTCACTAACCCCGCACCTCGCAGTCCGCTTCCGTCCCACCGGCTCGCCATCCCCGTAAACCATCACATCCTCCACCGCCACAGGCACCGCCGCCCCTCCCCTCACAAAATCGCCAGCCCGCTGCCGCGGCGACCTCCTGCCATACTTCCGCAGAAAATACCGGGCCTCCACCACCATTCCCTCGCGCTCCACCAGACCGCGGAACCACTCAGTCACCGGAATCTGCTCACCCCCAGCCGCCAGATACCGCGTGATCAGTACCAGCTTGCCCCCGGGGCGCAGCACTCTGCGGATTTCCCCGAACACCGGAGCCAGACCCTCCACAAATCCG
>CAZSDE010000242.1:0-5951 GCA_964605435.1 uncultured Akkermansia sp. | reverse complement strand
GCGCCATCGAGTCGGGCGGCAATAATGTCACGAACGCTGCCACCGCCAGCGTGGCCGCCGACCCAGGCATCCCCACCGCCCTGAGTCAGGCCAGCCTCACCGCCCAGCCAGGCCAGCCGCTCAGCCTCACGCTCACGGGATCGGACCCGAACAGCGGCCAACTCACCTACCAGATCGTTTCCCCGCCGGGCCGCGGCACACTCAGCGGGGGCACCGGACCACAGCGGACCTACACTCCCTCCGAGGGCCTCTACGGTCCGGATCAGTTCACGTTCCGCGTCAGCGACGGAAAATATGAATCGGCCCCGGCCACGGTCCGCCTCACGGTCGCCACGCCGGCGCTTCCCCCGACCGCGGTCGTCCTCGACGACCTCACCATCCGTCCGGAGAATGTTCCGGGCGATTTCCTTTCCCTCATCTCCAGCCCGGATCCGAATGCCGGAGACGCCCACGTGTTTACCCTCGTGGCTGGCCCGGGCAGCGAGGAAAATGCAAACTTCAGCATCAGCGGCCACCAACTGCGCGCCGCCACGGCCTTCGCCTCCCTCACCGGCCAGCCGCAGCGCATCCGCATCCGCAGCACGGACCGCGCGGGCCTCTCGGTGGAAGGCCAGTTCGTCCTTCGCGTCCAGCCGAAACCCCGCGGCGTCGTCATCAACGAAATCCATTACAACAGCGCCGACAACAAAGTCCGCAATTCGTTCGTCGAACTCTACAATGATGGAACCACCACCGCCGACCTCTCCGGCTGGCGCCTCAGCGGCGGCATCGACTACCGCTTCCCACAGGGCACCACCATGGCTCCCGGCACCTTCCTCGTCGTAGCCGAAGACCCGGCCACCATGAAAAGCTACTTCGGTGCCGATGCCCTCGGACCATGGGACAATGCCATCGTCATCTACCCGGATGGATCGCAGGAAGTCACCGGACTCTCGAACGACGGGGATACCATCAGACTCCGCAACCCAGCCGGCGACATCACCGCAGAAGTCGACTACAGCAACCACTCGCCATGGCCATGGGAAGGCAATGGCGAGGGCTCTTCCATCGAACTCATCCACCCGGGCCTCGACCCCAGCCACGGCAGCAACTGGCGCGCGGCCAGATCAAGCGCCCCCACCACCCTCGCCACCTACCTCCCGTTCGGCAGCACATGGCGCTGGCGCCGCGGCGTCCAGGCCGACACCGGCGAGCCGGAAACCCCCTTCACCGCATGGCGCGAACCATCATTCACGGAACCAGCAGAACCTTCCCCCAATGCCCAGTGGGAATCCGCTCCCGCACCCCTCGGCTTCGGCGATAACGACGGCAATGGCGCCAACGGCACCGCCGAAAACGCGACGAACCTCGCGGATATGACCAATGGAACGCTCTACTTCACGGTCTACCTGCGCCGCACCTTCACCATCCCCGCCGGACAACTCCCCTCAGCCATCCAGGTCCACGTCCGCTGCGACGACGGCTGCATCGTCTGGATCAACGGCCGCTACGCCGGTGCCGTCCGCCCCAACGCGAACATCGGAACGGGCCACCACTTCTACAACAGCACGGGCGTCAATGCCCCAGACCCAGTCGTCACGGAAGCCATGCCGGCCATCAGCGCCGCCGCCGTGAACCTCCGCGAAGGCGAAAACACCATCGCCATCCACGCCCTCAACACCACCCCGGGCAGCAGCGACTTCTTCATCGATGCCGAAGTCCGCCAGGGCGTCGTCGCCGGCGACACGGCTTCCCCAGGAGCCCGCAATTTCAAATTCGCAGAGTCCGCCCCGCCCGCCATCCGCAAGGCAGACCACTCCCCAGCCACTCCCTCGTCGTCGGATCCCATCGTCATCACGGCCCGCATCACCGACCCCCAGGGCGTCGCCGCGGCTTCCCTCGCCTATCAACTGGTCGCTCCAGGAAACTTCATCCCATCTACCCTCCCCAAGGCCGCCTCAGGCGGCAATTTCGTCAATGTCACCACCCCGCTGGCTCCCAACCCGGCCTTCGAAGACCCGGCCAACTGGACCACGGTCGCCATGAAGGACGATGGCACAGGCGGCGATGCCCTCGGCGGCGATGGCATCTGGAGCGCCACGATTCCCCCGCAACCGCACCGCACCCTCGTCCGCTACCGCATCACCGCAGCCGACAATAACGGGGCCTCGGCCCGCGTTCCCTACCCCGGCGACCCCTCGCTGAACTTCGCCTGCTTCGTCTACAACGGGGTCCCTGCCTACGAAGGTACCAGCAGCGCCGACCTCCAGAAGGTCCCCGTCTACCACTTCCTCACCCGCAAGTCAGACTTCGACCAGTGCGTCGCCTACGACCTCAATGCCTCGCAGCGCCTCACCGCCGGACCCAGCTGGAACTTCGAAAACTGGGAAGCCTGCTTCGTCTGCAATGGCGTGGTCTACGATCACATTCCCTACCGCCTCAAGGGCGCCAACGGTCGCTACACGGCCAGCGGCACCGGCGGCGTCGGCAACGGCAAACGAGCCTTCAAGTTCTACTTCCACAAGGGCTACGAATTCGATGCCATCGACCAGTCAGGCCAGCCCTACCCGGAAAAATGGTCGACCATGATCACGGAAAACCTCTGGGAAAACCGCGCGAGCTTCACATTCTCGCTCAATGAAATGGTGAGCTTCCACCTGCTCAACGAACTCGGCGTCCCCGGACCACGCGGCCATTGGTCGCACTTCCGCACCATCCTCACGCAGGCAGAACAGGCCACCAAATGGGCAGGCGACTTCTGGGGCCTCATGTGGGTCCACGAGGACTACGACCGCCGCTTCCTCAAAGCCCACGGACTCAAAAAGGGCAACCTCTACAAGCTCACCCGCGATGGCGTGGCTGGCCTCCTCCAGTTCCGCTACCAGGCGGCCTTCGGACCATCCGATGGCAGCGACCACGACCAGATCCACAATCAGCTCCGCGGCACCAGTACCCCGGCCTTCATCCAGGCCCGCGTCAATCTCGACCTCTGGTGCCGCTACCACGCCTTCTGCGAGGCCATCCGCCATTACGACTACTGGCCCAGCGGCGACAACAACGGCGCATGGTACTTCTACCCGCTCTACAATGCGGCCAACGGCAACAAGGGGCAGATGTGGTACCTCCCCAATGACCTCGATGCCACATGGGGCCCCACATGGAACAATGGACACGACATCGTCCACAACGCCCTCTTCAATGACAGCGCCAGCACCGGCGGCGATGCCTCTACCAACCCCACCCTCTGGCCCCGCTACTTCAATCAGGTCCGCGAAATCCGCCGGCTCCTCTGGCAGCCAGATCAGATCAACCCCCTCATCGACGAGTTCGCCACCGTCATCCGGCCTCTCGCCAAAGCAGAATTCATCCGCTGGCACCCCACCAACGGAGCCCCCGCCGCCACCGGCAACTACGGCGGCCTCTCCGGCCCAGGCAACACCACCCTCAATGCCAATGGCGAAACCGCCCTCGATAACTACATCGCCGGCATGAAGGACTTCGCCTTCGATGCCAATGGCGGCGGCAGTACATGGCCAGGCGGCAATATCGGCGTCGGCGGCCGCGCCGCCTTCCTCGATTCCCTCGGCAGCAACCTCGGCGAAAATGCCACGAAATACCCCGCCGTCCCCACCATCACCTACACAGGCCCCGCCGGATACCCGCCAGGCGACCTCCGCTTCTCCACCTCCGCCTTCTCAGACCCCAATGGCGATGCCTTCGCCGCCATCCAGTGGCGCGTCGCCGAAGTCAATGCCTCCCCCACCTTCACCCCAGGCGAAAAACGCCTCCTCGAAATCAACGCCAGCCACGACAGCGGCGAAATCACTTCCTTCTCCGGCGAATACCGCTTTCCCACCGCTTCCTGCCTCCCCGGAAAACGCTACCGCGCCCGCGTCCGCATGAAGGACACCACCGGCCGCTGGAGCCTCTGGAGCAATCCCGCGGAATTCACCGCCGGCCCCTTCGACCCCTCGCTCTTCTCGTCCCAACTCGTGATCAGCGAAATCATGTACCACGCCCCGGATCCCTCCCCAGCTGAATCCGCCGCCGCCGCCGCCCTCAACCCCCCGCAGTCGTGGAACGACGACAGCTTCGATTACCTCGAACTCCGCAATATCTCCACCACCACCATCGACCTCGCCGGATTCCAATTCACCTCAGGCGTCGACTTCGTATTCCCAAAGGGAGCGTCAGTCGCCCCAGGAACCAGTATCCTCATCGTCGCCAACCGCGACGCCTTCACCGCCCGCTACGGCCCCGGAAAGCCCATCGCCGGTTCATGGGACCCCAATGACCGCCTCAACAACAGCGGCGAAACCCTCACCCTCCAGTTCGGTTCCCTCCTCCCCCCGGTCTTCTCTTTCGCCTACAGCGATGACCGACTCCCGAACTGGCCAGCCTCCGCCGACGGCGAAGGCTCCAGCCTCGTCCGCATCCGCCCAGAAGACGCCTCCCTCGACCCCGGCCTCGGCCACAACTGGCGCGCCAGCCTCGCCCCCAACCCCGGCAGCGATGACCGCACCCGCTACAGCGACTGGCTCGCCGGCGGCGCAGAACCCGACGCCAATGGCAACGGCATCCCCAACGCACTCGAATACATGCTCGGCCCCAACGCCGCCCATTCCCCCGCCACCAGCATCGCCTCCCTCACCGTCAATGGCCAGACAGCCGACTACATGACCCTCTCCCTCCGCCTCCTCAACGGTCGCGAAGACTTCCGCCACACCGCCCAGTTCTCCCCATCCCCAGACACATGGCCGCTCCCCGGTACCCTCGTCTCCGTCACCGATAACCGCGACGGCTCCCGTACCGAAATCTGGCGCTCCCCCAACCCCATCACCCAAGGCTCCCGCCTCTTCGGCCGATTCCACTTCCAATCACAGTAGGTTTCCCCACTGCCCGGTTCCCCATGCCGTAACGCCCCCAACAACCCCGCCATCCCCCTTCGCCACCAAAACGATGGCGCCCCCGGTGCCGTGGCCCATCATCCCTGCTGCAACACCGCATCGGCCCAGCAGGAATTAAAATCCGCAACCGCGCACCACCCCATCCGCACCACCCCAAGCTCCCGCCTACCAACAATCGGCCAGACCTCTTGCTTGAACGTGTCCCTTTATCGGCCCTCACCGATTATGAGGTGCCGACAGATGGACATGCCGACAGTTGGACAGACCTCTTGCTTGGAACAAAATTAGACCTGTTCCTAGATCGGGTGGTGTGGTTGTACGGACGGGTTGCTCCGCCGCGCGTGCCGACAGTTGGGGACAGCGACTATGGGACAGACCTTTTGTCGGGCCCAGCGGTTCACGGTGCACCCATGCAGGCCCCTGCGAAATGGTCTGTCCATTTGTCGTCCGCGCGGTCATCAGAACACGCGAAGAGGTCTGTCTCTTTATCGTGCTCGCTCCTGCTGGCCGTACAAGTTCCGACAGTTGGACAGACCTCTTGCCGAGGAACGGACTGTCCAAGGCCAGATGCCACGGAAAAACGAGGACAACAACAAACGCAAACTAATGCTATCGGACGACTGATGCTAAGCGACAAGCGACTATGGGACAAGCGACTATGGGACAGACCTTTTGTCGGGCCCAGCGGTTCACGGTGCACCAATGCAGGTCCCTGCGAAATGGTCTGTCCCGTTGGCGTCTCAGCCCCCAGAAAGCCCCCGATGAGCGCGAATACCGTGTGCCGCGATACGCGCCTGCGGATGTCGCCAGTGGCCTTGGAAGAAGGATGAAATTCCATCCAAAAGTCGTTGCAGAAAAAAAAATAATGCAAGTGTCCAAGTCGAAGCCTATCCTAAAGCCATGCGCCGTCGAACTTTCATTCGCCAAACTTCTGTTGCTACATCCGCTGTGTTGATTGCGGGATTGATGGACGTAAAAGGCGTCGATAACGCATCCGCTAGTCCAACGACGCGTGATCTTGCCCGGAATTCGTGGACACGAAAACGATCAATTAGTTTTGAGTTT
>CAZSDE010000241.1:222-5952 GCA_964605435.1 uncultured Akkermansia sp. | reverse complement strand
CGTGGATCCCGGATCCGCTGCCGGGCCCGGTTCTCCAACAGGCTCACAAACCCAGTCTCGTTCCGTCAGCCGGATGGAATCATACGTCCTAGAATTAGGAAATTCGAAGTAGTGAAAAAGAGCATCTTGCCGAAGCATGATAAAATTCCATAATCTCTTCAGCTGCTGCACTGTGCATCACTTATCCCTGAAAATCAGGATTTTGGTAAACATCTAAGTTATCTTAAATATCTCCTATGAAAGTCCGGAAATCCCGCAATCCTAACATTATAACAGTTTTCCCTTCCCGGTTTTCGCCATTGCTGACGATGGCGCTGGGGATTGGGGTGCTGCTGCAGGCTCCGGTGGTGCTGCGGGCGGACGTCACGATCAGCGGAGGCCCGGTGGGTGGTCCTCAGACGGGTGATGGTGGCACGTTCACGGTCACTCCGACTGGAGAGATTAATAGTGCCGGGGAGGGCATTGTGGCTACGGGCACCACGATCACGGCGCTGACGGTTGACGGCATCGTCGGCGCCTTCTCCAACGGCCTCAACATTAATAGCGGCGCGACACTGCCGAGCATCGGAATTGCGGGGTCGGTGGGAGGCGGACTTGTGGCGGTGCTCAACAGCGGTACCGTGGGCTCGCTCACAACGGTTCCCGGAGGCCAGATCACCGCGGGTGGCGGCACCGGGATCAAAAACGAGGGAACGTTCACCGGAACCATCCTCAACGGCGGCTCCCTGATTGGTTACGGATCTGCCCTGCACAATCTGTCCGGCGGACAGATCTTTGCGTTTACCAACACAGGATCGGCCAGTGCCGGTGAAGCGGTAAGAAACGCGGGGAACATCACAACCCTGACGAATCAGGCCGGGGGATCCCTGATCGGTGGCAGTTATGGTGTGTTGGTCGAGGCAAGCGGCACCATCGGCACGCTGACGAATGCCGGCGCCATGTCCGGCTACCATGGTCTGCACTCGTCCGGAGCCATCACCACGCTCGATAATTCGGGTACGATCAACGGAGCACCACAGGGCGTCGCTCTCGTCGGAACTGCTTCTCTCGGAACCTTCACCAACAGCGGGACCATCACGGGAGGGGATCAGGCCATGCTCGCGACTACAGGAACCACGATTGGGACGCTTACCAATTCCGGGACATTCACTGGCTACAACGGGATCATGTCAAACGCTGTGACAGGAACCATCACCAACCTGGTTGGTGGGACGATCGCTGGGTCGGGAGGTCGGGGGCTTGGACAGTTCGCTGCCCTCACTCTCCTCGAGAATGCTGGTACCATCTCCTCGGACGGCAGGGCCATTGAGACCGCAGCCGACATCGGTACCATCGACAACAAGACCGGGGGGGTGATCCAAGGAGAACGTGGTCTATACCTGTCAGACTCGACCAAAACCGTCACCACCATTCTGAACAACGGCACCATCCAGGGTGGCAACGCCATCGAGAACTATGGTGGCATCACCACTCTGACCAACAATGCTGCCATCACTGGCACTGGCGACTGGGGGATCTTCAATAGCTCCATCAGCACCATCGGCACGCTCACGAATACCGCCACGGGCACAATCACTGGCTACCATGGCATTGGCCTGCATGGTCCTACGGGGACCTTTGACAACGCCGGCATGATCCAGGCCAGCGGGGGCAATGCGGTCCGTATGGACTCCTTAGGGTCAGTCAACTCGTTCTCGAATTCGGGAACACTGGCCGGCGGCATCCCTGTCGAGAATTACGGGATCATCAATACATTCATGAACAGCGGCGCCATCACTGGCACCGGCGACTGGGGATTCTTCAATAGCGCCATCAGCACCATCGGCACGCTCACGAATACCGCCACGGGTACCATCAGTGGCTACAATGGCATTGGCCTGCATGGTGCTACGGGGACCTTTGACAACGCCGGCATGATCCAGGCCACCGGGGGCAATGGCAGTGCGGTCCGTATGGACTCCTTAGGGACAGTCACCTTGTTCTCGAATTCGGGAACACTGGCTGGCGGCGAACGGGGATTCCTTAGTGCAGGCGGCACCGTGACCACATTCGACAATACCGGAACCATTTCGGGCGTTAGGGGTGTCGAGAATTACGGGAACATGAATACATTCATGAACAGCGGCATCGTCACCGGCACCCTCGACTGGGGATTCTATCATGCCACTGGCACCATCGACAACCTCACTAATTTGGCCACAGGCTCCATCACTGGCCAAGCGAATGGGATGGGTATTGCGAACGGCACCGTTACTGCCATCGATAACGCTGGTCTCATTCAGGGCACGGATAACTATGGGATCTTTCTCTCGGGCAGCACCCTGACCGAACTGACGAACAGCGGAACGATCATCGGTGGCACGCGGGGCATTCAAGCGCAGGATGGAGCCACCATTGGAACCATCACCAATGCCGGCACCATCGAGGGAACCGACTACTGCATGGTACTTGAGGATGTCGGTACGCTGACGAATGCCGCGACCGGCGTGATCCGCTCGACAGCGGCGAACACGGCCCTCCAGCTGTACGGAAACACCAATCTGATCGCCAATGACGGTCTCATCAGTGGCGCAGGGTACGGAATCGGGCTCTATGGCGGCACCGTGTCGGCAATCACCAACACGGGAACCATCGAGGGAACCAGAGGAATCCATTCCGAGTACCGTCCGGTCGGGACCATCACCAATTCCGGCACCATCGAGGGAACCGACTACGGCATGGTGCTCTCGGATGTCACTACGCTGACGAATGATGCGACTGGAGTGATCCGTTCGACATCGGGCTTCTCAGCCATCCATCTTTACGGAAACAACAATCTGATCACCAACGACGGTCTCATCAGTGGAAACGGTGATGGGATTTCTTTTCAGGCGGGGGGGAGCACCGCCACCGTCACGAATACCGGCCGCATCGAAGGCGGGAATGCCGGACTTGGTAGTCAGGCAGCAATTACCACGATCAACAATTCCGGAGACATTGAAGGAGCCAACTTCGGTCTCTTTGCCGGGGGAACCATCGACACGATTAACAACAGCGGCACCATTGCGGGGGATACGGGCCTGTACCAAAATGGGACCTTTGGGACGCTCACCAACACGGCCACTGGTGTGATCCAGGGGAACACAGACGGGATCTATACAAACAGCAACGATATTGCGGCGATCATCGACAACTCCGGGCTGATTTCCGGGGGCAGGTCCGGGATCTATGGGTACTATGGAATCGGTGATCTCACCAACCGCAGCGGAGGCATGATCAGCGGCACCAATGGACCCGGTGTCCACCTTGAGGATGCTTCGGGTTCGATCGTCAACGAACTTGGAGCTTCCATATCATCGCTCAACGACGCGGGTATTTTTGTCGGCAATTGGTCCGCAGCTCGGCTTCCGTACCTCTACAATGGAGGAGTCATCGAGGGCGCTACGGCCGGGGTGAACGTCACGGATGGTCTCATTGACAAGATCGAGAACAACGGAGTGATCCGCTATACTGGAGCGGGGATCGGTCCTGCGGTGCTGGTTGGGCCCGGGGGAGTGCTCGGCGACGCCACGGGAGCAGGCGGAGCCGCCCTCGAGAGCACCGGCGCGGGTGCGCTGATTGACGGCCGCATCGTCAATCAGGGAACGATCTACCATGGATTCACCATCGAGAACCAGAACGTCGAGGTCTCCGCGGCCGGCGGGTCCGGAACGTTCAGTGGAGGAACCCTCGATGTCGTGCACGGCAACCTCACCTTCATGGACGGACGAGTCGATCTCGCTTCCGATATCTCCGTGACGGGCGGGGCGGGCTCGGTCTTCAACGAGGGCACGCTCGCCTTCTCCGGGGCGCGGACCATTCTCGGCAACTTCACTCAGCTCAATGTGGGTACACTGCTTTCCGTTTTCGATGGGCCGACCGCAGGCTCTCTGCTGATTGATGGCACGGCCACCTTTGACGGTTTGTTCGGGCTGGAACTTGGTGGATTCACGCTCGCCGGTGGCGAAAGCATTGATCTGTTCACCTATGACACCTACTCGGGAGGATTCAGTGGGTTTTCGGTGGATGGTGTGGCGCTCACGGCTGACGGGCCGGGCCGCTGGACCCTTGGGTCCTTGCTCTTCGAGGAAGAATGGAACGCCACTGCCATGAGATTGACGGTGACCTCCACCTTGACGCCGGTACCGGAACCCGGAACCACCGGAGCTGCGGTTCTGCTGGTTGGTTTCGGCTTCACGATCCGCCGCCGCAAGCTCTCTCCCGCAGCGTAAGCGGAGGGCGGGGCCGCCCCAGCCAGAATGCTCGTGTGTGATCCGGCCAGACCTGCCAAGGTCTGGCCGGTTCTGCATGCAGAGGAATGCTGGCATCCTCCCGTGGGAGTTCTGGCAGCACTTTTCTGCTGCGTAAACGGTCGGACAAGCGGGTCCGCCTACTTCTGCAAGGGCAGCAGGGCGTCGGCGAAGGCCTTGCCCATCTGGGCGAAGATCTTGGCGCTGCCGAAGTAGTGATAGCCACCATTGGAAGCACCGCTGAGGGCTTCCCGGTCTTTGGGCGAAAGGACTTCCTCGAGGGCCAGTGCGAGCTTATCCTCGTCTGCCTTTCTGATGCCTTCGATGCGGACATCGATGGCACCGTAACGATCCGGGGAATCGGGGCCGTATTGGTCATTCGCGTAGACGGCCAGCACGTTCTTTCCTTTCCTGAGGTGGCGGATCTGTTCCGGTTCGAGGACAATGGAGCGGTACTGTGGGCCATCCAGCCACCAGATGTAGGTATGGATCTTTTCTCCGTTCAGATAGACATGGAATCCCTGACGCGCGAGGACGGCGAGGCGGTAGGAATCGTAGCTCAGATCCTCCACTTCAAAGGTAGTGCGCATGAGCAGGAATTCGCCCTCGCCCCACTTCGAAGGGAATTGACTCAGTTTGACCCCGCTGTGATCCCAGAGGCCCTTGCCGATGGGGGCTTTTCCTTCGGTCCATGAACTGTCGTCGAATTCCGGCTTCTGCCAGTTTTCCATGCTGGCTGGCAGGGTGATGTCGCGGAACCTCCGTGCGTCGTACGTTTCCAGTTTATCCTTGGGTTCCGTGGCATTGACCGCCGTGAAGCGCCAGACCTGTTCCTCCGGTGGGGTTTTGCTGATGGGTTTCCAGTACTGGTCCCATTTCCGGTCCCGGTCCAGCGTGCCATCGGGCTTGAGGGCGTGAGCGGTGCCGACGATGCGGTCGTATTCGCCTTTCTTTGGTTCTGCCGCGGCAATGTCGGCGTCCCAGAACGGAGCAGTGGGCACGGCCACCACATTGCCTGCGAATTCCGGCATGCTGGCCGGGGCGGCCATGGCCTTGCGGAAGGCAGCGTTTTCACTCTCGCCACCCACTCCCAGCACACCGATCACAAACGGCAACTGCGGTGCTGCCAGGTCCTTGCGGACATCGCGGATGAAGTGCGCTAGCAGGCGCGAGTATTCATCGTAATTCCCATTGGGATAGGTCTGCCCGTCGACAAGGTCATTGAATCCCTGCAGCCAGACGAATCCGCCCAGTTCATAGCCGGCTGTGGCGTCGTATTCCGGACAGACGCGCCCGGGATCGGCCAGCACCTTCTTCACATGCTCCACCATCATGCGGTAGAAAACGCCGCAGGCTGCATCCTTGTCAGCCTGCCATTTCTGCCGCTCGGCGAGTTTGGGAACGCCATGCGCGCCGTCGGGATGCTTGTCCCACACTTCCTGGATCTCCTTGGGCAACCGGT
>CAZSDE010000241.1:0-212 GCA_964605435.1 uncultured Akkermansia sp. | reverse complement strand
CCAAAGGTGAACTCGGGGCCGATCTTGCCCCCGTCCTTCGTTGGCTGATCACCCCGGGCTCCAAAGCCAGTTGTCAGTTTCCCCAGCCCCTCGCCATTGGCACTGCCATCGTACGGCCCAGTCAGGTACGACATCCATACCCGCTCACAGACCTTCGGTTTCCCATCAGGATTGCGCATCTCACCAAGCAGGGGAGCCGTCCTCGGATCCTT
>CAZSDE010000240.1:0-5979 GCA_964605435.1 uncultured Akkermansia sp. | reverse complement strand
ATTGGCCACGGTCGTCTGCGCATAGCTGCGGATGGCGGCTGGATTCGAAGTGTCATTCACGAGAATCCGTTCCTCGCCTCCGAATCCGTCGCTCTTGATCGTATACCACTGGAGGTTGGCTCCGCGGCCTGTCTGCCAGTAGAGAAGCCGGAAGGGATACAGGCCCGCGGCGCTCACTTCCACGGTCCACTGATTCTCGTTCTTCTGATTCCCGCCGAATGCCGAGGTCACCGTCCGCGCATATTCCCCGACCTTCTGGCCGAAGTAATCGCGCGGGTTGCGGGCCACGAAGACGGCATAGTTGTCGTCGTCGTTCACGTCTGTCCGGTCGGCACCCACGCAGACCCCGAATTTATGCGTGCCCACCGGAAGGTCGAGAAAGCCGACCACTTCCACCACAAACTTGTTCGTGTGGAAATTGCTTCCAGGGATCCCCGGAAACATCTCGGGCGTGAAACTCGTGAGATAGTTGCCGTCATTGAGCAGATCGAACGGAATGCCGTCGCGCTCGAAATTCACCGACGAAATCTCGTATGCTCCGCCGGGAGCCAGCCCGGGAACGGCCTCATTGGGAACAGGCGACCCGACCGCATCGACCAGCGTCCCATTGATCTGCTGGAGCGCCCGCAGAAAACTGTTGGGCACATCCTCCGTGTCCGGGGCCTGCGCCACGCGTACCGTGAAGCCACGCACAGTTGAAGAACCAGCCGGCAGTGCCGCCCCCGGAGGCAGCGGCACCGCTCCCGCCAGCGGCGAGAGCATCATCAGCAGGAAGGCAGAAAACGTTCGCTGCCTCAGCAGCCAACGGCATATGGGTGTTCGGTTCTTCAACATGGCTCGGTTCATCATGGGTTGATTCTCAACCGCAGCAGCCATCCCGGGCGGGACAGTTCAGCTTCGGTTAATGAAACAAATATGAATGGTTAGGCCGCTGGAACACAAGCTTTCCCGCGCCCCGGATGCTCAGGGGATCCCCTATTGCGAAGGCATCAGCCACCCGACCCCTCGTAGGGTCGAGGGGCGACCGCCTTTGGGTTTCCCCTGTCGTGCGGTGAACGCGGACAGGGATGGATTTAGCGCTTCCGCCCGCGGCGGGACGGGGCTACCGCTCCCGCATGCTGCTGTCTCTTTCGTCCCGGATTCTGACAACTGTTGATCCCCGCTGCCTCGGCAAGCTGGCGTGGAACTTCGGTTTCCGCGGAGCGCGTTCGGTCGTGCTGTTCCGGAAGCGCCTGCGGGAAGGCATTGTATTCCCGCCATTTCTGTATCTGAGTATTCTCAACAGCTGCAATCTGCGCTGCCAGGGCTGCTGGGTCGATGTGGCCTCGCCGCGGGAAATGATTCCGCTGGATGAGCTGAACCGGTTGGTGAATGACGCGCGCGCCCACGGCAATTCCTTCTTTGGTGTCCTCGGGGGCGAACCCTTTCTGCACCCGGAAATGTTCGATTTCCTTGCTCAGCATCCGGATTGCTACTTCCAGATCTTCACGAATGGGCAGATGATCACGCAGAAGGCGGCCCGCCGGCTGCGCCAGCTCGGCAATGCCACTCCGCTGGTCAGCATCGAGGGAACGGACAAGGTTTCCGACCTCCGCCGGGGCAACCGCGATGTGCTCGACCGCACCCTTCGTGGTCTGCGCCATTGTCTTGAAGAACGGCTCCTCACGGGCGTCGCCACGAGCCTCTGCCAGACGAACATCGATGACCTCCTCACGGAGGCATGGCTCCGCAAGCTCATCGCATGGGGCGTCCACTACACATGGTATCATACCTACCGCCCGGTCGGCCCGAAGATTTCCCCGGAACTCGCCCTCCGCCCGGACCAGATCACGGCCGTGCGCCGGTTCGTCGTCGAAAAACGCGCCACGGTTCCCATCGCCATCGTGGATGCCTACTACGATCACCGGGGCGAAGCCCTGTGCCCCATGGCCACCGGGATCAGCCACCACATCAGTCCCTCGGGAGCAGTTGAACCCTGCCCCATCATTCAGTTCGCAAAGGAAAACGTGCGCGACGACCGCGGGATCTACCGCGTCCTCACGGAATCAGCCTTCCTGCGGGACTTCCGGGAAACGGCGGCCCGCCACACCCGTGGGTGCATTGTCCTCGAACGCCCGGATCTCGTCAAAGCCCTCGCAGCCCGGCACTCAGCGCCTGATACCACTCAGCGGAAGACCGCGGTGGCGGAACTGGACGCCATGACCCCGCGCACCAGCCAGTACCGCAAGGGCGAGGAAATCCCCGAAAAACACTGGATGTACCGGCTCGCCAAAAAGTACTTCTTCAATGACTTCGGCGTCTACGCCGGACTCGACGGACAATCCAAGTCTCAGTCTGCGGGCGTGTAGCCCATGACGATTTCGAAACGTGCGGCCAGTTCCCCGCTGCGGCTGCCTTCGAGCGGAGCAAAGGGAACGGTGACGGCTGCCTGTTTTTCGGGGCTGCCCAGATTCTTCCAGATGCCGTCCCCGGCATTCTGCGGATGATCCTTCACGTAGCATTGTGTCGTCCACTTCTCCCGGCCCTTCATCTTCACGGCAAAGTGAATGTGCGGAGCCCTTCCGGGATATGGCACCGGTTTGATGGTCCGGAAGACATACTCGCCCGTGCTGCCCGTCAGAAAGCGACCGAAGCTCTGGAAATTGCGGTCGCGCTTTTCCTGGTCGCCGCCGGATCCCGCATGCCGGTACACGCCGGTGCTGTCGCATTGCCAGATTTCCACGAGTGCATTGCGGATCGGTTGACCATCGGGACCGAGAATCCGCCCGCTCAGCCATGTGACTTCGCCAATCGCCGGGGTCGTGCCGTCATTGATCACAAGAAGGTCGTTGTCCGTATCGAGCGGCAGCTTATCCGGGTAGAACGGGCCCTCGGTCTGCTTCGGAGTCTGCTGGAGAGCCTCGGCAAAGGCTCCCGGAACGGCCCAGAAGGCGGAGGCGGCCGCCATCCGGCGCAGAAATTCCCGGCGGTAAGGCAGTGACTTGCGGACAGTGAGGAGATTCATGCCCGGATACTGCCAGCAGTCGTGGGTCGAGGACAATGATTTCCGGGCACGCATCCACGCCCGCAGTCCGGGGGAAAAGCACTTGCCGCTGCACTCTGCGCGGCGTTTGCTCCGCCCTTTCTTCCGTCCCCATCCCATCACCCCAGCCAACCGTCACTCAGCCATGTGGAAAGGCCGATTTCAGCAGGAAACCTCCGGACTCGTGCAGCGCTTTGGAGAAAGCATCTCCTACGACTGGCGCCTGTACCCGCACGACATCGCCGGGTCGCTCGCCCATGCCGCCGCTCTGCACAAGGCTGGCATCCTGACAAAGAAGGAACTCCAGCAGATCACCACCGGCCTCAAGAGCATCAAGGCGGACATCGATGCCGGAAATTTCGAATGGCGCACCGCCCTCGAGGACGTGCACATGAACATCGAAAGCGCGCTCACGCAGCGCATCGGCCCAGCCGGAGCGAAACTCCACACGGCCCGCAGCCGCAATGATCAGGTCGCTCTCGACGTCCGGCTCTACACCCGCAGCGAAGTGACATCGATCATTGCCCTGCTCCGCGGTCTCCAGACCGCGCTCGTCTCCTGCGCCGACGCGAATCGCGATGTCATCATGCCGGGCTACACGCATCTCCAGCGCGGGCAGCCGGTGCTCTTTGCGCATCACCTGCTGGCATGGACGGAAATGCTGGAACGCGATGCCGACCGTCTCGGCGACGCCCTGCGCCGCATCAATGTCATGCCCCTCGGTTCCGGTGCCCTCGCCGGATCCACCATTGTGCTGGACCGCGAGTTCGTCGCTGCGCAGCTGGGCTTCGACCGCGTTTCCCGGAACAGCATGGATGCCGTGGCGGACCGCGACTACCTTGCTGAAGTCCTTTTTGCGCTCGCCCTCTGCGGGACCCACCTTTCGCGCATGAGCGAGGACATCATCCTCTGGGTCAGTGCCGAATTCGGATTCGTGTCCCTGAGCGACGCTCATACCACGGGATCAAGCCTCATGCCGCAGAAGAAGAATCCGGACGTCGCGGAACTCACCCGCGGCAAGACCGGTCGGCTCTACGGCAATCTCCTCAGTCTCCTCACTCTCCTCAAGGGACTCCCGCTCACCTACAACCGGGACATGCAGGAAGACAAGGAACCGCTCTTTGATTCCATCGATACCATCCAGCTGACCCTCGCAGTCTTCACGGAAATGATCGCCGGCATGAAGGTCAACGCAGAACGCGTGCGGGCCGCCGCCTCGGATCCTTTCCTGCTCGCCACCGACCTCGCCGACTGGCTCGTCCTCAAGGGCGTCCCCTTCCGCCAGGCACACGAAATCATCGGAAAACTGACCGCCCACAGCCTCGCCACGGGCATTTCGTTTCCAGACCTTCCGCTCGCGGACTACCGGAAGTTCAGCCCGGTCTTCGATGAATCAGTCTATCAGGTGCTGCAGCTCGAACAGGCACTCAAGGCCCGCAAGGCCATCGGTGCTCCGTCCCCGGCAAATGTCCGGAACGAAATCTCCCAATGGAAGCGCCTCCTTGGTAAATCCACCGCACCGCGCCCTGCCAGAAAACCGCGCTGAACTTCCCGCCCATCACCCAAGGCATCACCCACCATGTTCTTCGCCCCTCTGCTGAAGCTCCGTGACCAACTCACCCGCAAGCGTCACGCCCTGACAGTCGACGAAGAAAAGCCCTTTCTCTCGCATCTCGAGGACCTCCGCAAAACCCTCACGCGCATCGTTCTCACGCTCGTCTTCTCAGTGGTGGCGTGCTTCGTGTTCAATGAATGGTTCTTCGATCTCGTGCGTGACCCACTGCGGCGCGCCGGCCTCGAGGAACCAAAGGAACGGAAACTGCCAGAGGCGATCCTGGCTCTGCCTGCGGGCGATCAGCAGCGCACATGGTGGCGCATTCACAACGCGGCCCGCGGAGCGGCGGCCCTCGAAGGCGAACAGCGCCGGCTCTTCATGGAAGTGGCGGCTCCGGACCCGCTGACCCGCCAACTGGCCGAAGCGGTCCTGCTGCACCACGCCGCGTCCATGGTTCCGGAAAAAGTCCGCGACGACTACCTTGGGCGCTACACAGCCCTTCTGCCCGCCGCCGACGGAGCCGCCGTGCTCGGCTACGCCCGGCAACTCATCAAGGCAGGCACCACGCCGGACCTGAATGTCCCCATGGACATGGTTGAAACGGAAGCCTTCGCCCCGGCGGAAAGCTTCATGCTCTCGATGAAGCTCTCGCTCTTCGCAGGGATCATCGTTTCGTTCCCGCTGCTCCTCTACTTCCTGCTCGAATTCATTCTGCCCGGCCTCACCGAACGCGAACGCAGGCTCCTCTGGCCCGCCCTCGTCATCGGCTTCGGCCTGTTCCTTTCGGGTGTCCTCTTTGCCTTCTACTTCGTCACTCCGCGTGCCCTCGAATTCTTCCATGAATACTCGGCCAGCATCGGCATCCGCGACCGCTGGCGCATCGGCCAGTACATCTCCTTCGTCACCACCTTCTGCCTGATCTTCGGCCTCGCCTTCGAACTCCCCGTGGTCGTCATGGTCCTGGTCAAGCTCGGCCTGCTCGAATCGACCACCATGCGGCGCACGCGCGCATGGGCCGTTCTGATCATCCTCGTCGCCTCCGCCGTCCTCACTCCCACCGGCGACATGCTCACCATGTCGATGCTCGCCCTCCCCATGGTCATCATGTACGAAGCCTGCATCTGGCTCGCCGTGCTCCACGAACGCAAGGAACGGAAGCTCGAGGAAGCAGAACGCGCCGCCGACATGGCCCGGCGCGCCAGCTTCGTCCCCGCTTCCCCCGTCCCGGCCCGCACCGAAAACGAGGCCGCTTCCGACCCATACGACCGCTACCATTCAGACTACCACGACAGTCACCACGGCCATCATGACCACCACGGTCACGATGCCCACCGCAGCGGGGAATCCGGCGGCACCCCGTGGCACCCGCACCAGCAGGACCCGGATCAAAAGGAACCGGACG
>CAZSDE010000239.1:0-5986 GCA_964605435.1 uncultured Akkermansia sp. | reverse complement strand
GATCGGAAGCCTGGGCACGGCTGTCCTGCCGGGCGAAGTCCATGTCGCGGATTTCGTCGATGGGGGTCAGGTGCAGGTGCAGGTGGGGAACTTCGAGGCCGGCGCACATGAGACCGACCTTGGTGCAGGGAAAAGCCGACTGAATGCCGCGGGCCACTTTCTGGGCGGTCGTGAAGAGGTGCGCCGCGAGGCCATCCGGGGCGTCGATCCAGTGATCGACTTCGGCGCGGGGGACCACGAGGGTGTGACCGGGGCGGATGGGGGCGATGGTGAGGAAGGCGACGCAGAGGTCGTCCTGCCAGACGAAACGGCCGGGAATTTCTCCATTGATGATGCGGGTGAAGAGGGAGGCCATGAGGTCGTGCGGCGGGGGGTGGATGATTCGGTCGGAAGAGAAACCATTTGCCGCGATTCCGCAATTCCCTTACACCGATTTTCCGCGCTTCCTTCTGCTCATTCCAACCATCCATCCGCACATGAGTTCCCGCTACGACGTGAAAGGCAAAATCGGTCAGGGTGGACTGGGTGATGTGTATCTCGCCCATGATTCCCAGCTGGGCCGCGACGTGGCGCTCAAGCGGGTGCGTCCGCCGGAAGACAACCAGCAGAGCCACGAGGCACTTGAGGCCGACCTGCTGCGCGAGGCGCGCACGCTTTCCGCCCTGCAGCATCCGAACATTGTGACGATTTACGATGTGGGGAGCGACGAGCAGGGATCCTTTGTGGTCATGGAACTGCTCAAGGGAGAGACGCTCGATCAGGTGGCTGAGCGCGGCAAGCTTTCGGTCGAGGACTTCCGGGAAGTGGTGGTGCAGGTTCTCGAGGGCATGGTGGCCGCACAGTCGCTCGGACTGGTGCACCGCGACCTCAAGCCCGGCAATCTGATGGTCAACTGGCTGGCGAGCGGGAAGTTCCAGATCAAGATCCTTGATTTCGGGCTGGCCCGGTTCAGCCGGACGGCGGTGCCGCAGACGCAGGATCAGGAAGATGGGATTTTCGGGAGCATCTGGTTCATGGCACCCGAGCAATTCGAGCGGCAGCCGCTCGATGGCCGCACCGATCTGTATTCGCTTGGCTGCATTTTCTACGAGATCCTGAGTCAGCGGCATCCCTTTGATGGACGGACGCCCGTTGATGTGATGGTGAGCCATCTCAATCACACGGTGGAACCGCTGGGACTGCTGCGGTCCGATGTGCCTCCGTGGATGGCGTCCTGGGTCATGTGGCTGATTGCGCGCAGCATGGATGACCGTCCGGCCAATGCGCGCACCGCCCTTGAGTTCTTCATGGCGGAACGAAGCGGGCTGGCGGCGGTGCCTCCGCCGATTCCCGAGATTGCTCCTGCGGTGGCGGCGGCCAATCGGGCGAGGCCATCCGGGCAGTATCGTCCGGTGCGTGTGGTGGGCCGTGCTCCCACGCGGTCCATGAATCCCGCGGCTCCGGCTCCTGTGAGTGCGACGGCTCCGACGCGACCGATGCATCCGGCTGTTTCCAGTCCAGCGACAACGGCGGCACCGACCTCGCCTGCTGCGCAAGCATCCCGCGGCAAGTCGGCGAAGTCATCGAAATCTGCTGCAAAGGCGAAGGGAGGCAAGGCATCGGCCGGGGACATGAAGAAGTGGTGGATTGCGGGCGGGGTTGGGTTGGCGGCATTTTTTGCGTATCAGCTTTTCAAGCCGATGGGTCAGTCCCTCGCGCGGGCCGAGCCACTGGAATTGATCCGGCGGCTGACATCGCAGAACGAACCGAAGGGGGATGCGGCGCTCATTGCGCAGCTGACCGAGTGGGTTGGAAAAGAGGGATCGCCGGAGACGCCCGAGATTGTGGCCCTGCTGCCGAGGCTCAAGGGAGAGGGGCTGGGGGAAGCGATCGCGGCACAGCTGGAGACGGCGAAGGGTACGGCCCGGGAGGTGCTCATCGATGCCGTGGCCGACCATCCATCACCGGCGGGAGCAGCTGTGCTGCTGCGCATCATCACGGAGGAATCCGGCGATGTGCGGATGCGGGCGCTGGCGGCGATTGCGCCGGCTGCTTCTGCTGAGGACGCCGCGGCCATCGTGAAGGCGGCCGGGAAATCCGGGGACGATGCGAGCCGCCGGAAGCTTGCGGCGACGGTCAATGCGATCCTTGCGAAGCTGCCGGATGC
The DNA here is from genome assembly GCA_964605435.1 of uncultured Akkermansia sp. Classification (GTDB taxonomy): domain Bacteria; phylum Verrucomicrobiota; class Verrucomicrobiia; order Verrucomicrobiales; family V1-33; genus V1-33. Next base: position 3,840 of record CAZSDE010000239.1, on the reverse strand, counting down.
AGCGGCCCGGGTGACGCGGATGGCGTCGTGGCTGCCATCGTGCGACCCCGCATTCCGACCCGAAATTCTGCGGCTGCTGGCGGCCTCCGGGGATCCTTCAGCGAATGCCGCGCTGGCGGCGGAGATCAATGCGGGTGGCGACCGGATGCGGGATGCCATTGCGATGCTGGATGCGTGGCCGGCACCCGATGTTGGACTGGCGGACGCAGCCACGGCAGCGGCGAGGTCCGGCGATGCCGGGCTGGTGGGATCGTGCGCCCGGCTCATTGCGCGGCTTCCGGGATTGGATGCCGCCGAGGCGGCCGGCAAGCTCCGCAGCATCCTGCCCATGGCGACGCCCGGAGCTGCCCAGGATGAATTCTGTGCTGCCATCGGAACGCTGGCTGGTCCGGAAGCGGCTGTCCTTCTCGAGGGCATGACAAGCGACGCTGCCAATGCCGCCCGCGAACGGCTCGGCGAGAACGCCAGGAAGATCACGGAAGTCCGCGAGGGCGACACCGTGCTGCCCGCCGCATCCGCCGTCATTCTGAGCAATGGCAAGGACGCCTTTCATTCGCCCACCGTCCGCTACCTGACAGGCTGGACGAAACCGACCACGCGCATCGCATGGGACGTCACCGTGGCCAAGCCAGGCCGCGTCGCGCTTTCCATTCTGCAGAGCAGCGCCGAAAAAGGCGACCACAGCTACCGCATTTCGCTCGGTGAGACGTCGGCGGAACGCAATGTGCGCATGACGGGATCGAATGAGCAATTCGAGAAGGTCGAGGCCGGCACCTTTGTGATCCCGCGGGCCGGACAATGGCGGGTCTGGCTGGAAGCCGTGCGCATGACCGAAGGTCGACCGCTCATGAATGTGCGCGATGTTACCGTCACCGTGACACCCTGAGCCGGCCGCGGGCGATGCTTCGGAGCGGGGCCGCCTCGTGGTTCCGGGGAATCAATCTGCGGGAATCAGCGCAGGGTCACGAACTCATCGTGATTGAAGAGTGTGCTCACGAGCATGGCGGCGGAAGCGACGCGGACGGGATCGAGTCCGGCGGCGGGGGCGCGGCTACCAGCCTTCGCGAGGGAAGCGGCGGCGGCCGGGGTGGCCCGGAAGGCGTCGGATTGGTCCGCGAGAAAGCGGGTGAGCACGGCGAGTTCGGCATCCCGTGGGGCGCGTCCGAGGCAGCGTGCAAAAGCCTTGCGCACGAGAGCCTCGCTGTCATCGCCGTGGGTTTTCACGAGGTCCTCGGCCATGACGCGGGCGGCTTCTAGGTACTGCACATCATTCATGAGCACGAGAGCCTGCAGCGGAGTGGCGGTGACCTGACGGCGTGCCACGCAGACCTCGCGTTTGGCGGCGTCGAATGTTTCCATGGCGGGAGGCGGGGCGGTTCGGCGCCAGTAGGTGTAGAGGCTCCGGCGGTAGAGGCCATCGCCCTTGTCCGGCTGGTACGACCAACCGCCGCCCTTTTCTTCCCAGATCCCCGCGGGTTGATACGGACGGACGCCCGGGCCGCCGAGGCGGTTCACGAGCAGGCCCGACGAAGCGAGGGCGGCATCGCGGATCATTTCGGCCGGCAGCCGGAATTTCGGACCACGGGCAAGGAGGACATTCTCGGGATCGTCGCGGAACAAGCCGGCATCGCCGCCACTTTCCTGCGCCCATGTCAGGCTCGTCGCCATCATGCGGAGCAGTGCCTTCACATTCCAGCCGCCCTCCATGAACTGCACAGCAAGGAAATCGAGCAGTTCCGGATGCGTCGGCAGACTCCCCTGATTGCCGAAATCCTCGACCGTCGACACAAGGCCCCGGCCGAACATCTGGGCCCAGAGACGGTTGACCACGACCCGGGCCGTGAGGGGCTGGCGGCGGTCCGTGGTCCAGCGCGCAAGGCCGAGTCGGTTGCGTGGCCATGCGGGATCAAAGCCCAGCAGGGCAGCCGGGACATTGGCCGTGACCGTCTCGCCGCGCGCATCGTACGCCCCGCGCTGAAGGACATAGGTCGTGCGTGGTTCCGCCATTTCCTCCATGACCATGAGCGAGGGAATGCGGTCCGTGCGTGCATGGAGGCGCGACCTCGCCTCCTGCAGATTCTTCTGGGCTGCCTGCCATGCGGGATCGTGGGCACCCAGCCAGTATTCATAGATGTCCGCGGCACTGGCGGTGGTGGGAGCGCCTGCGAGCGCGGCAATTTCGAGGGCACTGAGATTGCGTGCGAAGACCCGGAAATCGTCGACTTCCCCGCCCTTGAAGCCCCGGTCGCGGAAGCGCTGCCCAATGGTGATCTGCTGCGCCTCGCCGCCATGCTTGTTGCGGGTGAGGTGGTCCTTTACAGTCAGGCACTCAGCAGCCTTGCCATTCACGAAGATCTTCAGTCCGGCGGCCCGGCTGCTGCCGTCGCTCACCATGGCGACATGGACCCATGAACCGACCGGCAATTCCTCCCGGGTCTGCACGCAGATGGCATTGCCGGGCCAGAAATGAATGAGGGCGGCACTGAGCCTGCCGTCTTCGATGAGCATCTGATAACCCCGGCTGGCGGCATCGGTCCATGCCCGGCTGCGGTGGAAGACTACCGCCCGGTCCTTGCGGTCCGGTGTCTTCATCCAGAGCGAGACCGTGAAGGGCTGCTCGCGCGGGAATCCGCCCCCGGCATTGAGATTGACTCCGTTTTCGCCATCGAGTTGGAGCGCCTGTCCTTCCCGGCCGCCAACGAGCACAGGATTCTCGAACGGCTGCGCCGGATCGTCCGGCTTCACCTCGTTCTTTGTCAGTTCCTCGAACTGGAAGCGGGCCATCTCGCCGGGAATTGAGGTGACGGCTCCCGAGGACGATGGCCATTGGGCAAAGGCCTCGCGGCGTGCGTCGCGGAGCCGCACCACTTCTGCTTCCGCCTTGCGCACTTCTTCGCCAAGGGCCGCAATCTCGCGGTCGTCATCCGGCGTGGTGAGCGGCAGGGCCGGCGTCGGCGTGTCATCCGTGAAGTGCGAATACAGCCCGCTTTCATCAATGTTCTGGAAGAAGGCCGAAAGCGCATAGAAATCGCGCATGGCCACCGGATCGTACTTGTGATCGTGACAGCGGCTGCATTCGAGCGTGAGCCCGAGAAATGCCGTCCCGTACGTCGTGACGCGGTCATTCACATATTCGACCCTGAATTCCTCTTCCACGCTGCCGCCTTCGTTGGTCTGACGGTGCAGTCGGTTGAAGGCCGTGGCCACCCGCTGGTCGCGGCTCGCCCCTTCGAGGAGGTCGCCGGCGAGTTGCCATGTGATGAACTGATCGTAGGGCAGGTTGTCATTGAAGGCCCGGATCACCCAGTCGCGCCATGGCCAGACGTCGCGGTGACGGTCGGTCTGGTAGCCATAGGTATCCGCGTAGCGGGCGATGTCGCACCAGTCCGCCGCCATGCGTTCGCCATAGGCCGGCTGAGCCAGCAGGTGATCGACAGCGCGGGCGAGGACGGTGGCGGGATCGCCGGAGCCCGCTGCCGTGCGCAATTCGTCCGACGGCGGCAGCCCGGTAAGCGCAAACGAAGCCCGCCGCAGAAGGCGGTCCGGCGGAGCCTGCGGGCGCAATGACTTTCCTTCCCGGCCGAGCCGGTCGGCCACGAAGGCATCGATGGGATTGCCTCCGGCTGGCACCTGCGGAATGGCGGGGGCCTTCACTTCCTGAAACGCCCAGTGGTCGCTCCATGCCGCCCCTGCCGAGATCCAGCGGCGCAGGATCTCCCGTTCGTCTGCGGAGACGGTGAGGTGCGATTCCGGCGGCGGCATGACTTCATCGGGATCCTTCGATTCGATGCGGGCCATGAGAAGGCTTCTGGCGGGGTCGCCGGGGCGGATGACCTGCCA
>CAZSDE010000238.1:0-5990 GCA_964605435.1 uncultured Akkermansia sp. | reverse complement strand
GTCGGGGGGCGACAACAGCTATCCTTCGCTGGCGTTCCGGGAGGACGGACAACTCATGTGCGCCTACTATTCCAGCCATGAGGGCAGGGCCTCCATCTACGTCGCCGTAATGCGGCTCGCGCCCTGATTCCATCACGGTTTCTTAATGTCAGGAGTGGATCGTCGCAGTAAAGAAATCTCTTGCGGTTTCCTAGGGGAAAACCCATAACCCCGCTTCCGTTCCGCGCGGTCCCTGGGCCGCGTCCCCTTCCTGTCCAGCCAATCCCTGTCCTGACCCCTTTTGAAGCCATGAGCGAGGAATACGCCGAGCACCACGAAGAAGCTAGTCATGAAGCCGCTGCCGGTGAGCGCGTGCACACACTTGGCCACGTCGATGACTACCTGCATCTCGGTAAGGAGTATCATTGTTCGGACATCCATCTGGCGACTTCGTCGAAGCCCATGTGGCGCCGCTTTGGTCAGCTCCAGCCGATCTGGGAGAATGCGGATGTGCTCACGGCGGCCGACTGCGAGCGGCTCGTGAACAGCTTCCTGACGGAAAAGGAAATGCGGCGGATCCGGGAGCGTGGCGATGTGGACTTTGCCTATGCGACTCCGTTTGGCCGGTTCCGGGCGTCTGTCGTCAAGCAGCGTCTTGGCTACGACATGGTTTTCCGGATCATCAACACTTCGGTGCGCACGATGAAGGATCTGGGACTGCCGGATTCGCTCAAGCCCCTCACGCAGTATCACAATGGGCTGGTGCTGGTGACGGGCTCCGTGGGTTCCGGGAAGTCGACCACGCTGGCGGCGCTCATGAACGAGATCAACAACGAGCGGACCGACCACATCATCACGCTCGAGGATCCGATCGAGTACGTCTTTGAATCCGCGAGCTGCCATGTGAACCAGCGGGAAGTGCACACGCACACGGAATCCTTTGCGGCTGCGCTGCGTGGTGCGCTGCGGGAGGATCCGGATGTCATCATGGTGGGGGAAATGCGCGACCTCGAGACCATTTCGCTGGCGATCACGGCCTCCGAGACGGGTCACCTTGTGCTGGGGACGCTGCATACGGGATCGGCGGCGCGGACCCTTGACCGGGTGCTCGACGTGTTTCCGACTGACCAGCGTGATCAGATCCGCATCATGGTGAGTGAATCTCTGCGCGGGATCATTTCCCAGCAGCTGGTGCCGCGGGCCGACGGGAATGGCCGGGTGCTGGCGATGGAGCTGCTGGTGAACACGCCGGCGGTCGGCAACTGCATCCGGGAAGGCAAGACCTTCATGCTGCCCGGCATCATGCAGGTCGGCAAGGCGCTCGGGATGATTACCATGGACGATTCTCTGAAGGATCTGTGTTCCGCCGGACTGATCACGCAGGAGGAAGCCATCTTCCGAGCGATTGATCAGGATCAGATGCGCCGGGACTTCAAGCTCTGAGCCGACCCGAATTCATCCCTGTTTTTCCAACCCTTTTTCTTTTTCTGCGGCCATGCCTAACAAGATTGACGCCCTCTTTCACGAGCTGATCACGCGCAAGGGGTCAGACCTGCACATTTCGGAGGGTCAGCCTCCCAAGATCCGGATTCATGGTGGGATTCACCCGATCCGTGAGGAGATCCTGACGCATGAGGAGATGGAGGGAATGCTCACGGAGATCTGCGAACCGAAGGCATGGGAGAAGTTTCTGGCGCGTGGCGACCTCGATTTCGCCTATGAGATGGACGAGGACAGCCGGTTCCGCTGCAATTATTTCAAGCAGAACAAGGGGTATGGCGCGGTCTTCCGGATCATTCCGACGAAGATTGCGACCCTTGAGCAGCTCGGGATCCCGCCGGTCGTGAAGCGGTTTGGCGAGATGCGCAGCGGGCTGGTCCTTGTGACGGGGCCGACGGGTTCCGGCAAGTCGACGACCCTGGCGGCGCTCATTGATTATGTGAATTCGAATTACAGCCGCCACATCATCACGGTGGAGGAACCGATCGAATTCGTGCACCGGAACAAGAAATCGATCATCACGCAGCGGGAAGTGCCGATTCAGACGCCGACGTTTGCGGATGGTCTGCGGGCGGCGCTGCGGGAGGATGCGGACATTGTGCTGGTGGGTGAGATGCGGGATCTTGAGACGATTTCGCTGGCTCTGACGGCAGCCGAGACGGGCCTGCTGGTTTTCGGTACTCTGCACACCAACAATGCGCGGAAGACGATTGACCGACTCGTGGACGTGTTCCCGTCCGATCAGCAGTCGCAGGTGCGCACCATGCTTTCGGCCTCGCTGCGCGGGGTGGTGGCTCAGTTGCTCATGAAGAAGGCTGACGGCAAGGGCCGGGTAGCGGTCAACGAGATCCTTGTGGCGACGCCGGCTGTTTCCGCGATCATCCGGGAGGGAGCCACGCAGAAGCTGACCGACGTGATCACGGGTGGGGCCTCGCTGGGCATGCAGTTCATGGACCAGGCCGTCTGGGCGCAGCTGCAGTCGGGAGCGGTCACTCCGTTCGAAGCCTACATGAAGGCGATCGACAAGGCGCGGTTCCGGAAGTTCCTGCCTGCCGACATGGCCGACTCCATGGGGGGATAATCCGCATCTGCTGGAATTTCATGGTTGCCGTCCGTGCGCCATTTCCGCTACATCTGAAGCTCAAACGCCGACCTGAACATCGCAATTCTCTAGAACATGAACGAAGCCGTCGTCACGGAAAAAGAACTCCCCCAGGGATACCGCAACACCTATGATAAGGCGGTCGCCGCCATCAAGATGAACAACCATGGCTATGCCGTGGAGCTGCTGCTGAGTGTGGTGCGGGACGTCCCGTCCTTTCTGGATGGCCGCCGCATGCTGCGGCAGATGGAAGTGAACCTGAGCGGAGGAAAGAAGAAGTTTCTCGACACGAGCGCGATGAAGCTGCGCAAGCCGCAGGCCACCATGAAGACCGACCCGGTGGCGGCGCTTTATGAGATCGAGGAAGTGCTCAAGGATGATCCGTACAGCATGGCGGCCAATGTGGCGCTGTTTGATGCGGCCAATGCGGCGGCGATGCCGCTGACGGCGGCCTTTGCGCTGGAGACGGCGCTCAAGGGGAAGCCGGACGACAACAAGCTTGGGCATCGTCTGGCGGAGTACCTGATGGCGCATGATGACCCGGAGCGGGCCATCAAGATCTACGAGCATATTCTGAAGCATGATGCCACGGACGGGGAAGCGCGCCGCGGGGTGACCAACGCCAACGCGCGGCTCTCCATGAAGCGGACGAAGCTGGACCAGGAAGGCACGAATTTCCGGTCGCTTCTGAAGAGTTCGAAGGAAGCGAAGCAACTCGAGGACATGGCGCGGGTGGGTGCCACCAAGGAACAGATGCTCGAGCAGATTTCTCACCTTGCCCCGGATTACGAAGCGAATCCGAATGACATCAATGTGGTCCGCAAGATTGCCGACCTGTACGAGCGGATCGAGGACTGGGAACAGGCGCTTGCCTATTACAGCTGGGCGTATCAGCTCAGCAACGGGGACACGGCGATCGAGAACAAGGTGCACCGTCTCCAGGACAAGCTCGACGAGCTGCACATCCGTCAGCTCAGTGAATATCTTGAGGCGAATCCTGGTGCGGAAGACGCGGAGGCGCGCCGGGCGGAACTGGCCGATCTCGAGCGTCAGCGCAGCGAGAAGCTCGTGACGGTGGCGAAGGAACGGGTGAATGGGAATCCGACCGATCCCCAGCTCCGGTTCGAGTATGGAACGCATCTGTACAATGCGGGGCATTCGCGGGAAGCGATTCCGGAACTGCAGCGGGCCAAGAACAACCCGCACATCCGTCACAAGGCGATGCTCATGCTTTCCCGGTGCTATGCGGCGAGCAAGATGTACGATCTTGCCTTCACGCAGCTGCAGGAAGCCGACAAGGAAATGGCGGTCATGGACGGCACCAAGAAGGAAGTTGTCTACGAAATGGGCCTCATGCTGGAGAAGCAGGGCAAGGGACCCGAATCGCTGGAGTGCTTCAAGCAGATTTACGCGATCGACTACGGCTACCGCGATGTGGCGGCCCGGGTGGAAGGTGCCTATGGCAACTGACCGCTGGGCACTTCATCGAGTCTGACGCTCAGGAATTCCCCTTCCGCCATTTTGAGAAAGAGTGGCGGGAGGCGGTCCTGGGGGTAGTTTTCCTGATCAGTGTAGACTCTGAGTTCCTCGACGGGGAAGGGGACGGCGAACATGCGGTCGTCGCGTGCCTGGATGGGTTGGTCGGTTTTCGGTACGAGGGCGTAGCGCTTGCGTTCGAGCACGAATTCCGGGGGTGGGGCACCGGCGACGTACCAACGGGTATCGCCGACGGCGGTGGGCCATGTGATCTGCTGGAGGCCGGGGGTACGGGCGTTGTGCCAGACGACGGCGGCGGCGGCGGCGATGAGGAGGGCGAAGAGGACGAGAACGCGACCGGGTGTGCCGATCGGTTTATTGCGTGCTTTCATGGTGGGGCGGAGAACTCTGGTCGGCGACCTGCCATGGGGGTGGTCCGGGGCCGGGGCTGGTTCCGTCGTGGAGGGGAAGGAACCAGCCGCCGGGGGACGGGAAGCGGGCGGGGCCTCAGGCGAGGCAATTGCGGATGAACTTGATGCCGTCGCGGTAGACTTCCTGTTCGTTGCGGAAGAACGGGCGCCAGACGCGGGTGGCGGCGGCGAGGTCCGGGAGGGCGCTGCCGAAGGCTTCGATGGTCACGTAGCCCTTGTATTTCTTGGCTTTGAGGTGCTGGAGGACCGGGCGGATGATGCTTTCGCCGTTGTGGGTTTTGCCGGGGGTACCGCGGTCGTTGGCGGAGATGTGGATATGGCTGATGACGTCGAGGTTTTTCTTGAGAGCGCCGACGGGGTCGCGTTCCTCGATGTTGGTGTGGAAGGTATCGAACATGGTTTTGAAGTTCGGGTGGTCCACGAGCTTCACGTAGGTTTTGGCCTGTTCCATGGTATTGAGGAAGTGGCTTTCGAACCGGTTGAGGGGTTCGATGGCAAGGAGGATGCCGGCTTTGGCGGCGTAGTCGGCGAGCGGGCGGTGCACTTCGGCGGCGCGCTTCATTTCGTCGGGCTGGGGGCCTTTGCCGGTGAAGACGCCGAGGACCTGGTAGTATGGACCGCAGAGGAGTTTGATGCCTGCGCTGTGGCCGCAGTCGATGACACGCTTGAGGTGGTCGAGGGCCGCCTTGCGGTTTTTGGCGACGGTGCTGGTGGGGCTGTGTGCTTCGTCAGGCGAGACGGTGACGGCGGTGGATTCGAGTCCATTGTCGGCGAGAGCCTTGCCGATTTTTGCGAAGTGGGCGGGGTCGCTGGTATCGAAGATTGGGATTTCGACGCCGTCGTATCCAGTTTTCCTGAGTTCCTTGAGGATGGGGAACTGCTGTTCAACGAAGTGAGTGGTCCAGAGAAGGAGGTTGAAACCGATTTTCATGGTGGGCGGAGACTGGCGGGCACGGCCCGGGTTGGCAAGTCAGGAATGCGCGGAGGCAGCGGTCGGTCAGCGTCCGGTGAGGACGTAGCGTTTGTCGTCGGCTGAGCCTTCGCCGACGCGGCCCTGAACTTCGGTGAGAACGGAGGCGAAGCCGCGGCGGGCGAGGCCGGCGCGGGTTTTTTCCTCGTTCCATTTCCTGATGGGGACGAGGACGTGAGTGGAGTCTGCGGGGATGGCGGAGAGGCTGGCGCATTCGGTGGTGTGCGGCCCGAGGTAGAACAGGAACGGCTGGGGGCCGGGGTAGAGGGCGGCGATGCGGGGGTTGGATCCGGCGGCGGCGAGGATCTGGCTGGCGGGGCTGCGGTGTTCGTGGGTTTCATTCCACTTGGGGATGATGAGGAAGCGCAGTTGGAGGGCGGCGAGGAGGGTGACGGTGGCCGAGGCGGCGATGAGGCGGGTGGTTGAGCCGGAGGGCAGGCGGACGGTGGCGAGGTAAAGCAGCCATGCGGCGACTGCGCCGGTGCCGAGCCAGACCACATGGACGCGGGCGGCGGCGAAGCTTTCCGTGACT
>CAZSDE010000237.1:2430-5991 GCA_964605435.1 uncultured Akkermansia sp. | reverse complement strand
ATCCCCACAAACCGCTCCCCCCCACGCAACCCTCCCCGCACCCCCGCATCGTCCACCACACACCCAGACCTCGCCGGATCAATGTAATCAGCCCAGAACCGGATCTCATCGGCATTCCGCTTCCCGTTCCGGTCCTCCGCCCCATCAAAAACAGGCGGAGTCGGATGCGACACCAGCACATGCACCACAACCCCATTCCCCAGATCCACCGGAATGTCCCAGTGACTCTTCGATGACAACCGGAATACCGCCAGCTCACCCTCCGAATACCAATCAGCCAGCCCAGGCCGCCCCGCATCATCAGGCAGCCTCGCCCCCGGCATGTCCCGCCACAGCAGCTTCCGGAAGGTCCGGATACCCGACCGCACCACCGGGTACCGCGAGTACACCACCATGCCATAGCGTCCCCGGAATTCCCCAAATCCATAACAATCATTGCCGTACGCCTGGCTCCCCGGTGCCGTCACCGCCGTCCCGGAATTGTCGAAATCCAGAAACCCAGGAGATCCCACTGGCGGCACCGGTACCTCGGCCACCCCATCCTCATCCAGATCATACGGCGAAAACCCCGTGTTCGGCTCTGCCGCGTAACGATGGGGAAACGACAGCGCCGCCTGACCGTTCTGCGGCACCCCAAGGTAGTTGTCGTGAAACAGATCCCTCACGGTCCGACCACGCCCGTCCACCCGCGGATCCCAATCGAACTCGTTGACCAGCAGAATGTCAGGCGCATTCCGCTGCACAATCTCCGCAATCCTCCGCGCCTGCTGCACCCCGGCCGTCCCCGCCCCGGGCGACACCAGATCAGTAAACAATTGCCCAAACGTCCCCCGGTTGAGCGATGCATTGAACGTCGCCACCCGAACCACCTCGGGCACCCCCGCCAGACCATGCCAAGTGCCAAGGGCCACCCAGCCGGCCACCATCCGCCAGATCATTGCCCGCTTCATGACACCCATCATGACACACCCCCGCCACCGCGAAACAGGAGAAACTGTCACATGCCCGCGACATCCATCCCATACGCACGACAGGTTCCGCAAATTCTTGACGACCCACGCAATCCCGCCATCGTAATGCTCACGCAGGCCCACCGCCTGCCGTATCCACAAACCAAATCCAAAACCCACAGCAAATCCATGAAGTCCATCTTCGCTATCCTCGCTGCCTGCCTCGCCCTCACCGGCCTCGCCGCCGCCGACGCCGTCAATACCAAATGCCCACTCTCCGGCAAGGACGTCGACGCCGCCCAGAAATCCGACGTCTCCGTGAACATCGGCCTCTGCTGCGAAAAGTGCCAGGCCAAGTTCTCGGGCGACGCCAAAATGCAGCTCGATGCCGTCAAGAAGTACGTCGGCAGCACCGAGAAACCAGCCAACAAGGAATGCCCCATCAGCAGCAAACCCGCCAAGGCGGAAACCGCCGCCGATGCCAAAATCACCGTCGCCTTCTGCTGCGGAAAATGCAAAGCCGAGTTCGACAAGGACCCCAAGAAGCACATGGCCAAGGTCAAGTAAGGTGACCGCGGAGCCACCTCCGCCCACCCCAGCCAACCGCTGGAAATTCCGAAACCCGCCGGTCTGCCCAGCCAGTCCGGCGGGTTTCCGCTTCCCCACCAGCCATCCACGGCCCACCCACTCAGCCCGGAAAGACTCGGAAACCCGAAAATTTCGCCGCCTTCCCATTTTCTTCTTGCCGCCCACCCGTCTCACCGCCATGTTCCCATCTATCGCCATGAAAAAATTCAGCGCCAGCTTTGCCCTCGCAGCCATGTTCCTCCAGTCCACCGCCTTCGCATGGGTCGGTGGCCCCTACAGCAACAATACCGCTGACGGGATCGATGGAGGCATCTTCCAGTACACCATCCGCGGCAGCCGAACCTCCGGCATGTCCCGCTTCTCCCAGAACCTCAGTTCTTCCTTCAATTCGGAATTCGGTGACTCGGTGATCTACTACAAAGGCACCACGTACTACGGCGAATCCTATGGCTTCGTCGACTTCGCCTCCAAAAAGGTCGACGGCATCATCAATGCCTCCGCCTCCGGTGCCGACAACAACCCCCAATCGCTCTGGCGCTCCGCCACCGGTACCACATGGGGCGTCTTCAACGGCGTCCGCTACGGCATCGGCAACCCCCTCTTCGGTGGCGTCTTCGACGGCACCAGCCCAGCCTCCAAACGCTCCATCGTCAATGCCTCATGGCGCGGCAAACTGACGAAGACCCGCCCCGTCCCACGCTTCAATGGCAAGGGCGAGGCCAGCTTCCTCGGCGAAGGCAACAGCTCGACCACCACGACGATCTCGTCGGCCACCGGTGACTTCGATACCCCGACCCCACCAGCCCTTCCAGTCGACCCGCCCACCAATGGTTCCATCACCACCACGGTCATCAACCGCGGCGACGGTGGCAAACTCGAAAGCCGCGTCCGCATCCGCGTCTACGGCGGCCGCATCAACGTGGCTCCGTACCTCGGTACAAACGCCTTCCGCGCGCTCTAATCGCCTGCGGTAACGAAAGCCGGGGCATTCCCCGGGGCATTCCCATTCCACACAGGGCGGCGGATTCTTCCGCCGCCCTGTCTGTTTTCCGCCCCGTCACCCTTCCCCCGATTTCCCGCGTAAGCCATGAACTGGGGATTCGTTCTGCCCACGACTGCCATCTTTGCCTTCTGCGGCACGATGACGACCCTGCTGGTGCGCAGCATCTACTTTCCAGAAGAAAGCCGCCTCGCGGAAGCATCCCCGGCAGCCATCTTCGAACTCTTCGCCTCCCGCAGCGAAGGCTCGGATATGGATGTGTACGAAGGCCCCACCATCACAGGCCGTGCCCGCATCACACCCTTGACCGGCCCTCCCAACCCCAACCGGCGACTCGATTCGATCCGCTTTGCCATCAATGGCACCCTCCTCCTCCGCGGCCCCTTCGCGCACTACGGCCAACTCAGCCTGAGCAGCCGACTCAATGTCGCAGCCACCGGCGAAGTCAGCAATTACGACATCAGTCTCCGCCTCCTCAAGGCGGATCCCCCCATCGACCTCCGCGTCATCCAGCAGAACCATCAGCCATGGCCCGCCATCACCCTCACACGGGGAACCACAACGCTTTTTCAGTCAAACTCAGGAGCCAAACCGGACGCCGCCACACAAACCCTCCTCGACCTCGTCCTCTCCGCCTCGGGCATCACGGCTGACCTTTCCGCTCCCGACCCGACCCCGGCCACCATCTCGGGCGGAGGCGGCCGCATCACGGTCGCAGACCGATCCATCGACGGCTACATCGTCTCCCTCAGCCACCCTTCCCAGCCCGCTGCCTTCCGCATCTCGCTGGCTGCCACAGGCGAACTCCTCCGCATCGAAACACCTGCCGGATTCGAACTCCTGAGCGATGACCTCCGCCCCCCGGGCATCCCCGTCCCCACCTTCGATTCGCCCTCGTCCCCCCGCCGACCATGATCCGGACCCGCGATCTCTCCATGCACTACGGGAATCTCTGCGCACTCGACCGTCTCTCGCTCGAGATCCCCCAGGGCGAATTCTTCGCGTTCCTCGGAGCCAATGCCG
>CAZSDE010000237.1:0-2420 GCA_964605435.1 uncultured Akkermansia sp. | reverse complement strand
CCACGACCATCCGGCTCCTCACGGGCCTCCTCCAGGCGACTTCCGGAGACGCATGGCTCTGCGGCCACCACATTCAGCACGAGGCCCGCGCAGCCAAACGCCTCCTCGGCTTCATCCCGGATGTCGCCGTCTTCTATGACAAGCTCACCGCCCTCGAATTCATGGCCTTCATCGCCGATGTCTTCGAAGTCCCCACCAAAGAGGCCATCTCCCTGACCGGTTCCCTCTTCGATCAGTTCGCCCTCAATCCCTACGCACACGAACGCATCGAACACCTCAGCCATGGCACCAGACAGCGCCTCGCCATCGCCTCAGCCCTCCTCCACGACCCGAAAATCATCATCATCGACGAACCCATGGTCGGTCTCGACCCCGTCCACATGCGCATCGTCAAGGAAGAACTCAAGGAACGCAGCCGCAGAGGAGTCACCATCTTCATGTCCACCCACCTCCTCAACGTCGCGGAGGAACTGGCGGACCGCATCGGCATCATCCACAGCGGCAAACTCGTCGCCCTCGGATCCATGAACGAACTCCGCAGCCGCGCAGGCAAGGACGGGCTCGAGCCCATCTTCATGGAACTCATGGAGGAAGCCAGCGCCGCTGCACCAGCCAGCCGGCACTGATGGCAGTCCCCGCGGTGCCCGTTCCGCCCACCGCCCGCGTTTGACGCCCGCCCCCGCGCCGCTAGCGTCCCCCCTTTTTACCGTCCCAACATGGAAGCCGATTTTCTCAGCGCCGCCGATGCCGCCAAGCCCGCCCGAATCCACCTCATCGGAGTCGCCGGCAGCGGCATGAGCGGGATCGCCGCCCTCCTCCTCGACCTCGGCTACAAGGTCAGTGGCTCGGACAAAAGCACCACCGTGGAAACGGAACGACTCCAGAACGCTGGACTCGAATTCTTCTGCCCGCACACCGCGGAAAGTGTCGCCGGAGCCGCCGCCGTGGTCTATTCCTCGGCCGTCCGCCCGGGCCGCAATGTCGCCTACGATGCCGCCGCCGCCGCCGGCATTCCCCTCTTCCGCCGCGCGGAAGCCCTCGCCTCGATCCTCCGACGCAAGAAGGGCATCGTGATCGCCGGAATGCACGGAAAAACCACCACTTCGTCCATGGCAGCCCACGTGCTCCGCGAAGCCGGGCTGCACCCCAGCCACTACGTCGGCGCCGAAATCCCCCTGCTCGGCACCAATGCCCGCTGGGACCACGAAGGCGCTCACATGGTGGCCGAAGGCGATGAAAGCGATGGCACCCTCGCGCTCTACCACCCCACCCACGCCATCGTCCTCAACATCGAAGAGGAACACCTCGACTTCTACCGCGACCTCGATCACATCAATTCAGTATACCGCCAGCTCCTCGACCAGACCACTGGCAACAGCTACTTCTGCGCCGCCGACCCCGGGGCCCGCAGCCTCTGCGCAGGCCGCCCACGCACCCGCAGCTACGGCTGGGATCATTCCTGCGACTTCTCCGCTCAGCAGGTCGAAATCATGGGCCAAAGCACGGGCTTCACCGTCTTCCGCGGCACCGACGCCCTCGGCCACATCATACTCAACATTCCCGGACGCCACAACGTCCTCAATGCCCTCGCCGTCATCGCCCTCGCCACGGACCTCAACGTCCCCTTCGAACGGATCGCATGGGCGCTCAGCACCTTCCGCGGAGCCAAGCGCCGCTTCGATGTCAAACTGCGTTCCCCGCACTACACGATCGTCGACGACTACGGCCACCACCCCACGGAAGTCGCTGCCACCCTCGAAACCGCCCGCCGCTTCACGCAGGGTCGCGTCCTCTGCATCTTCCAGCCCCACCGCTACACCCGCACCCAGCTCCTCCGCGACCAGTTTGCGGCAGCCTTCTCCCACTGCGACGCCCTCTTCGTCCTCGATGTCTACGCCGCCTCCGAACTCCCCATCCCGGGAATCTCCGGTCAGACCATCGCCGACGCCGTGAAGACCCACGAAGGCGACAAAGTCCGCGTCTTCTCAACGCCTTCCCACCACGAAGCCCGCGCCGCCGCCGGAAACTTCCTCCGCCCAGGCGACCTCCTCATCACCCTCGGTGCCGGCAATGTCCACGAAATCGGCAGCCGCCTCGCCGAAGACATCGCCACCCTCGAACAAATGACCGAGGCCCTCGCCGACCCGGATGCCACCCTCCGGCTCTACGAACCCATGACTCGGCACACCACCATGAAAATCGGTGGCCCCGCCCAGTTCTGGATCGAACCCACCACCGCCGCCAGCTTCTCCCGCCTCGTCCGCTTCTGCCGGGAACACGGCATCCCCACCCGCGTTGTCGGCCGCGGATCAAACCTCCTCATCCGCGATGGCGGCATCAAAGGAGCCGTCATTCACCCCAGCGGCGGCGAATTCGACGAAATCTCCGTCTCCGGAAACACCATCCGCGCAGGGTCCGGC
>CAZSDE010000236.1:0-5994 GCA_964605435.1 uncultured Akkermansia sp. | reverse complement strand
CGCGAGCCGGACTTTGGCATCGCCCAGCAGGTCCTTCTCGGCCCGCATGTACTGACTCTCCACACTGACCCGGTCGGCCTCACCGGATTTCTTCGCGACCACCTTTTCCTTGAGGGTCAGCTCGAACCTGCCGCGGTCGACGCGGACCACGCCTTCGCTTCCGAAGAATTCGACTCCGTAGCCGGAAACCTGCTTCACGACGACCCCGCCGGGGTAAGTCAGTTCTGTGCCGCGGATCTCGCCGGGCTTCTTCCCGGCAAACAACTCGGCGGCCTGCGGCGACGGACGCGCTTCCTCGGGTCCGCTGCCGTCCATCCCGAGTCCCCAGTGCGCAATGTCCAGATGGTGCGCTCCGAAATCCGTCATGCCTCCGCCACCGTATTCCGCATACTCCCGCCACGCCGGGTAATGACCATGCACCCCGCGCGGCGACAGCACGGAACTGTATTCCGCCACCGGGGCCGGCCCCAGCCAAAGGTCCCAGTCCAGCCCCGGTTCCTTCGCCTCGGCAGGCAGATCATTCGGCTTGGCCGGACCACTGAAGTTGACATGCACATGCGAAATCTTCCCGAGCACGCCATTGCGCACGAGTTCGCAGGCCACCCGGAATTCCCCCATCGACCGCTGCATGCTGCCGGTCTGCACAATCCTCCGGCCTTCCTTCGCCGCATTCATGACCACTATGGCTTCATGAATGTTATGCGTGAGCGGCTTCTCGCAGTACACGTCCTTGCCCGACCGCAGCGCCGCCACCGTGATGAAGGCATGCCAGTGGTCCGGCGTGGCAATGCAGACGGCATCGATGTCCTTGCGGGCAATCAGCTCGGCAAAGTGATGGTAGGCTTCACAGCCGCTCCAGCCAGCCGGACGGTTCTGCCCGTAATGATTCTCCACCTGCTGCTTCGCGGCATTGCGCCGGTTTGTATCGACATCGCAGACGGCCATCACGGACACTTCGGGATTCCCGAGAAATCCTCCGAGCAATCCCCTGCCCTGCACTCCCATGCCAATGAACCCCATGGTGATCCGCTCGGACGGGGCCTTCTCGGCCGCCCGCAGCCTCCATGGCAGAATCAGGGGCAGCGTGGATACAGCAAGGAGTCGGCGGCGCGTGCTTTTCATGATGCCACAGCCTGCCGTGGTTCCAGCCGATCCGTCAATGCAGCAGCCTCACGCGTTTCCGCCCGCGCTCATCCCACCCGCCGCCCCGTCCCCAGCAGCGCCAGTTCCCGGTGATGCACACTCAATTGCCGGAGCTGCACATCGCGGAACCCAATCGCCCGCATCGCCGCCAGCCATTCCCCCGCCGCCGATGCCTCGGCCAGATCGGTCAGCTTCAGCGTAATCAGAGCCGCCTGAATCGATGGACACATGCCCGCAAAGCGACGGCACTCGGCAATGGCCACCGCCGGTGACTGATTCATGTCGGACAGAAACCATGTAGCCCGCCCGGCAAGGTCGCGCTTGCTCACAAGGGCCGCGGGCTTCCGGCAATGCACCACCCATGGATCACCAGCCGGATCGACGGCAGGAACGGACGGCAGCGCGTGCCGCATGACGACTTCCGCCAGCCTCGCCGGATCAACCCCGATCACCGGAACGCCGCGCCGCAGCAGGGCGAGAATGACGCCGCCGGGCGCACAGCCGAGTTCCACCGCCACATCGCCGCGACGGAACCGCAGCCCGAATACCCGCACGGCTTCCTCCAGCTTGAGCCACGCCCTCGATGGCGAATCCGCGGGCATCTCCACCCCGAAAATCCCTCCCGGATCAGGACTGAGCCCAGCCCGGTGCCAATGCACCCCCACCCAGTATTCTTCCGGTCCCAGCGCCACCACCGTGCCCACCGCCTCGCCTTCGCGCAGCACCTCACCATCAGCACCGGATTCCACGGACCAGCGACGCTCTTCCAGCCGCAGCCGGTGAAACCTCACGTCGCCAACCGCAGCGCGGACCAGGGTCTCAGCCTCACCCGGGCTGCTGACCTTCCCCACGGATAAACAGACGCGGCGGCCGAAGACGAGAGACTGCTCCAGTTCGCCCCGCCCGAAGGTTTCCCCGGCTGCCTTGAACGCCACCATCCCCCGTGCCTGAAATCCCGATCGCCATCCCAGCCCGGCCACCTGGACCTCTGCCTTGAGCGCCCGCTCGGATCCGGAATTTGTCAGGACAAACAAGTGCCCGGACTGAAATGCACCACTCGGCATCGCCATGAAAACTTGCTCCAGCTCAATGCCGCTTCCGCGTGAGCATGAATTCGTTGCCCTCGGGATCCACGCACATCGCAAGATGCGGGGGCTCGCCGTCCTCGGGTTCAGGCTCGCGCCGCAGCTGACCGCCGGCCGCCACCACTTCGTGCGCCCCGGCCACCACATCGGCCACCTGAAACGCCAGTCCAGTCCACGTCCGCTCACCACTCCCGCCACTGTGCAGCCCAATGACCGCATCGCCAATCCGCAGCTCAGTGACGGCCGGATTCTTCCGCACCACCTCGGCCCCGCACAAGCCCACATAAAAGGCCTCGGCCCGCTCCATGTCGGCCGCCCACAGAATGTACTTCACCCGCTCAATCTTCATGCTCTTCCCCTCGCCTGCGCCCGGCCTCGCGCGCAAGGGCTTCCGCATAGGCCGATTCCAGGCTCGCCAGACTGGCTTCCTCACCGAATCTCGTCCGCACGGTCTCGGCAGCCGCCTTCCCCAGCGACGCCATCCGGCCGGGATCGCGCAGCAGTGAACAGATCGCTTCCGCCAATTCGCGAGGCGATTTCTCGGGCACCAGCAATCCGTCTTTCCCATCCGTGACAGCTTCCGGAATCCCCCCATGCCGGGTCGCCACCACCGGCAAACCAGTCGCCATCGCTTCCAGCATCGCATTGGGGATGCCTTCCTGATCGGAATTCGCGGTCAGTTCGCTCGGATGCAGAAAGACATGCCCGCGGTGGTATTCCTCAAGGAGATCGTCCTGCGATTGCCAGCCTTTCAATTCCACATGCTCAGCCAGTCCAAGGGCGGCGGCCCGCTCGCGCAGCCGCTCCTGCTCTGGACCAGTCCCGCAAACCACAAAACGCACGGCAGGAAATTCCCGCACCACCGACACCAGTGCCTCCAGCGTGGTGAAAAGGCCCTTCTTTCCAATGAGACGGCAGGCCTGCACCAGCCGCCACGCGCCCCCATCAGGAACACTCCGTTCCATCACAGGGAATTTCCCCACGGGCACCGGCGTCCGGTTCAGCCGCAGCTTGTTCTCCGGACACCCCAGCAGCTTCAGCTCGCTCAGCAGCGACTCGCTCCGCGCCAGCACGAGCGACGCCTCCGCAAAAACCTCCCGCAGCACACGCACATACTCGGGATCTTCCGTGAACTTGACGACGTCAACCCCATGAAAGGAAACCACCCACGGCCCACCCCAGGCCTCGACCATTTCCAGATACTTCACCGCCTTGTGACCATAGTACACATGCACCAGCGACGGCTGCCACGCCCGCAGCAGGGCCGGAAGATCATACGGAAAATACGGTTCCTCCGGTTCCTTCGTGATCGGCCGCGGCGGCGGCCACACCCTCGCCTTATGCTTGTACCAGAACCTCAGCAGAAAGGTCCCGCGCGGCCGCGGCCGTCGAGATCTCGTCGGCGGCAGTACCGCCCACAACGGAAACTGCCCGGCTTGCTGCACCTGCTCGGTGAACACCACGCTCTCGTACGACCGCAGCCCGCACACCTGACGGTAAATGCTCTGCATCTCGGGCTTGAGCCACGTCCCGCACACACTCACCACACGCGGACGGCTGGGATCGGCTGGCGGTATCGGCGGCGGTGACATGATTCTCGGTATCCCCCACCATCACACCCGCGAATCCGCTTTTGCAAGGGGCCGCCACCCATCCTCTGCTCCCTCAAACCATGAAACGTCACGCTTTTCCCGCCGCCACCCCCGCGGCCGCTGCCTTCCTGATGCTGTTCCCGCTGCTCACCGCCTCAGCCGACTGGCCCCAGTTCCGCGGCCCCGCAGGCGACGGCCACGTCCGCTCCGGATCGCCTCCCACCCAATGGAGCAAATCGGAAAATGTCGCATGGCACATCCCGCTCCCCGGCCGCGGTTGGTCGTCCCCGGTCCTTGTGAAGGGCAAACTCTACCTCACCAGCGCCGTCGTCACCAAAGGCGAGGAGGATAGCCCTAAGGCGGACCGATCCCTGCGCGCCCTCTGTCTCGACGCCGCCACCGGCAAAACCCTCTGGGACCGCGAAGTCTTCACCCAGGACGGAGCCACCGCACCAGACTCCATCCACGCCAAGAACGGTCACGCCAGCCCAACCCCCATCGTCGATGGCAACCGCATCTTTGTCCACTTCGGTCACCAGGGCACGGCCTGCCTGAACCTCGATGGCGAAAAAATCTGGGAAAACCGCTCGATCCAGTTCCAGCCACAGCACGGCAATGGCAATTCCCCCATCCTTGCCGGCGATTTCCTCGTCTTTTCCTGCGACGGACGCGACGAAACCTTCGTCGCCGCCCTCGACCGCACGAACGGCAGACTCGCATGGAAATTCAACCGCCCCACGGAAGCAAAACGCAAGTTCGCCTTCTGTACCTGCTCGCTCATCGAGGTGAATGGCAAGCCCCAGATCATCTCGCCAGGAGCCGACATGGTCAATGCCCTCGACCCAGCCACGGGCAAGGAAATCTGGCGCGCCCGCTACGAAGGCTACTCGGTCGTTCCCAAACCAGTCTTCGGCGACGGCCTCCTCTTCATCAGCAGTGCCTTCGATACCCCGGAAGTCCTCGCCATCGACCCCACGGGCTCGGGCGACATCACGGATTCACACGTCCGCTGGATCGAACCGAAATACGCGCCCAAAACGCCGTCCATGATCCTCGATAAAGGCCTGCTCTACATGGTCACGGACGCTGGCCTCGTCGCCTGCCGCGATGCCAAGTCGGGCGAGAAGCTGTGGGAATCGGACCGCATCCTCCGCGATTGCTCGGCTTCCCCCATCCTGTGGGACGGGAAACTCTTCGTCCTCGATGAATTCGGGACCTGCGCCATCCTCGACGCCGGACGGGAATACAAACTGCTCCACACCTGCAAACTGGAAGGCGAACGCACCCTCGCCAGCCTCTGCCCCGGCGAAAAATGCCTCTACCTCCGCACGGAAACCGGTCTCTTCTGCCTCGGCACCCCATGAATCCTGTCCGCAAAGCCATCATCCCGGCCGCCGGCTTCGGGACCCGCTTCCTCCCCGTCGCCAAGGCGGTCCCCAAGGAAATGCTCCCCATCGTGGACCGGCCGGTCATCGACTACGTCGTCGAAGAAGCCGCCGCCAGCGGCATCACCGACATCCTCATCATCATCAGCCGCGATAAACGCGCCATCGAGGAATACTTCAGCAGCCACCCCGCCCTCGAAGCATCCCTCCGCGCCAAAGGAAAAACCGCAGAACTCACCCTCGTCACCACCCCGTCCCAGCGCGCCCGCATCCACTTCCTCTGGCAGCCGGAAATGCGCGGTCTCGGCGACGCCGTTCTCCTCGGCCGCACCTTCGCAGGCCCCGACCCCTGCGCGGTCCTGCTCGGCGACACCATCGTGTCGAGCAGCAACCCAGCCGACCCCGTCACCGCTCAACTCATCCGCACCTTCCAAACCCACGGCGGTTCCACCGTCGCTCTCGAAGAGGTCCCCGCGGAAAAGGTCTCGCGCTACGGCATCGCCGACGCCACCCCGCTTCCGGACAACGCATGGAAGGTCCACCAATGGAGCGAAAAACCGGAACCCCACGAAGCCCCGAGCCGTCTCGCCATCGCCAGCCGCTACGTCTTCACCCCGGCCATCTTCGATTGCCTCGCCTCCACCACCCCCGGCAAAGGCGGCGAAATCCAGCTCACCGATGCCATGCGCCAACTCGCCACCCGCGAACCCATGTTCGGTGTCCAGTTCCATGGCCAACGCCACGACATCGGCAATCCAGCCGGCTTCATCAGCGCCAACCTCGCCTTCG
>CAZSDE010000235.1:4359-6032 GCA_964605435.1 uncultured Akkermansia sp. | reverse complement strand
AATCGGCACGCGTGTCATTACCTCCTCCCAGCCAGCAGGGCGACATCTGGGTCGCCTTTCTCAGCATTCTCTTCGAAGGGATTCCATTCATCCTGATTGGGTCCATTGTTTCCGGGCTGATTGATGCCTATCTGCCGGCCCGGCTGATGGACCGGATGCTTCCGAAGCGGGGGATTCCGGCGGTGCTGGCGAGTGGGTTGCTGGGGATCATTTTTCCGGTTTGTGAATGTGCGATTGTGCCGGTGATCCGGAGGCTGGTGCAGAAGGGATTGCCGCTGGGTTGTGCCATGACGTACATGCTGGCGGCACCCATTGTGAATCCGATTGTGGCGCTGAGTACCTATTCGGCGTTTCAGGGACGGGAACCGGCCATGATGACGGCGTCGCGTGTGCTGCTGGGTTATGCCATTGCGGTGGTGGCGGGTCTTGTGCTTTCGCGTGCGGGTGCGGGCCGGGTACTGCAGCCGAGGGTGCTGCAGGGCATGGCAGGAGGTGCAGGTGACGCCTCGGATGCGGGGCGTGCCCCCGGTGATGGGATTGTGCGGGCCATGCGGACGGCGCAGCAGGATTTCATGGACACGGTCCTGTACTTTGTGATCGGGGTGGGCATTGCTTCGGTGGCGCAGACGCAGTTGTTCTACCGTCCCGGGCTGCAGGAAGGGATTCAGAGTCTGGCTGCCAACCACTGGCTGGCTGCTCCTGTGCTCATGGTGGCTGCCTTTGTGCTCAGTCTCTGCAGCACGACCGATGCCTTCATCATTGCGGCGGATTCGCTCTTTGCGGCAACTGCCAAGCTGGCCTTCCTCGTGTTCGGGCCGATGTTCGACATGAAGCTGATTTTCCTGTATTCCACGGTGCTGCGGCCGAA
The DNA here is from genome assembly GCA_964605435.1 of uncultured Akkermansia sp. Classification (GTDB taxonomy): domain Bacteria; phylum Verrucomicrobiota; class Verrucomicrobiia; order Verrucomicrobiales; family V1-33; genus V1-33. Next base: position 5,164 of record CAZSDE010000235.1, on the reverse strand, counting down.
GGCAGTCTTCTGGCTCGCCATTGGTCTCTTTGTGGCCGTCTACCTTGCCACCCTCGGCCTCCAGCCGATCCTCGAACCCATTCCTGTCCCGAAGTAATTCCGCCATGAAAACAAAACCGATCGCTCCCGCTCAGGAATCGTGCGGCCACGGCTGCGGATGTCATCATGATCACCCGGCCGAGGCTGCGGTGACGGCTGGAGTGGCTGCGGATGTCTCCGTCCCTGCACATGCGCACGGCGAGGCGGATGGTGACGACCGTGAGTGGCTGCGGAAATTTCTGCTGCTCATCGAGATGCTGGTCCTTGTGATGATCGGCGGGGTCATCTGTTACTTCATTGCGAGCGGGAGGATTGAGGGAGCGGCCCCCAACATGCCGTACCTCCAGGGCGGATTCAAAGTCCTCGCCCTCGTCGGCGGGCTTGCCCTCGCGGTGATGGGGATCTTCAATTTCCTCATGCGTGGCCGTGTGGTCGGCTGCGGGCACGATCATGAACATGCGCACGAGCACGGACCCGCGGAGAAGCATGGGCATAAGCACGAAGGGGCGTGCTGCGGGCACGGGCACGATCACGGGCACGAACATCATGCTCATGGGGATGGGTGCTGTGGTCATGAGCATGGGGGTGCGGGGCATGAGCATCATCATCATGGGAGTCCGACGGGGCGGGCGGTTTCGCTGCTGTTTCTGTCGGGATCGATTGCAGGGGCGGCGCTGCTGACGCCGGATGAGTTTTCGCCGGGGTACATTGAGCAGAAGGCGCGGGCGCTCATGAACCGGAGTTCGGGTGGGGCTCCCGAGGGGGT
>CAZSDE010000235.1:0-4349 GCA_964605435.1 uncultured Akkermansia sp. | reverse complement strand
CCCGGTGCCATCGAAGGCGGTGGCGGAGGCCAATGCCAGCGGGACTGGGCTCACGCTGGAACTTGTCGAGAAGTATCAGCCGCGGAACAAGGAAGGCAGCTTTGAACTGGGTGTGATGCAGCTCTACTACAGCGGCTCGGATGAGGAATATGCCCGGGTCATGAAGGGTCAGCCCGTGGAAACGATCGGGCAGGTGGTCAAGGACGAGGTGGCTCCGGGGGCGGGGCGGCTGCGGGTCTTTGTGCTGCAGGTGACCTGCTGTGCGGCTGATGCGCGTCCGTATTCCATTCCGGTGGAATTCGAGGGCGGGCTTCCGGAGTATCAGGAAATGGGGTGGTACAAGATCAAGGGAACCGTGGAATACGCGGAGGAACGTGGCGTGCGCACGGCGGTCATCAAGGCGAAGGGCATCGAGCCGTCGCTGCGGCCGAAGGATCTGCGGGCCACTTTCTGAGAAATGCGGGAGTCAGCGGGTGATCGTGACCGGGGTGCCGCGGTGGACCCATTCGTAGAACAAGCGGGCTGGATTGCCTTCGTTCAGCGGCACGCGGATGCAGCCGTGCGAGGCCGGGTAATTGGGAACCGAGGTGAAGCCATGGATGAAGATGTGGCCATTGATCTGAACGCTCCATGGCATGGGGGCATTGTGGTAGCGCGAGGAATAATGCTGCCGGGCCTTGTACGGACCGGCGCGGAATTTTCCGGCGGGGGTGCGGCCCTGACGGCCTGAGCTGACGCGGCTTTCGAAGACGAGACGGTCGCCTTGCCAGCCGCGCAGTTTCTGCTCGCGCAGGCTCACTTCGGCCCGCTGGACGGCGGGTGTGAGGCGCAGGCGGTGGCGGCCGTGACGGAAGATGACGGGGCCTTGTTTGTCGGGAGGAAGGGGAATACGTTCCGCGCCGGCAGCGGCGAGGGCGTCATCCGAGACGAGCAAGCCACCGTCCGGAAGTGTACGGCAGAGCGAGGCGGGGATGGTCACCCCGTTGAGCACCGGTGATTTGCTGGCGCTGTCCCATGCAGGTTGCCAGCGGAAGGCTGCGAGTGCTTCCTCCATGGGGACGTAGACCTTGCCCGGGCTGGCATCGAAGGTGATCGCTTCCCGGACCGTTTCCCGTCCCTGAATGGTTCCGCTGGTCACTAGCAGAGCGAAGAGGCGGGCGGCGAGTCGGAAGCGGGAGGGCATGGTCGGGCGGGCTGGTAGAGGGGATTTTACGGGCTGAGCGATGCGGTATCCGTCATTTTGGGTGGCGGCAGCAGGCCCGCTTGTTTGCGGCGGGCCCATTCGGCGTCGAAGAGAATGAGTTGCGATGGCAGGACGCGGCGGTTCCGGCCGCGTTCGTCCATGAGGATGATGCGTTCGGCGCGGTAATCGACGAGTTTGGCGAAGAGGGTGGAACCGGCGCGGCTGGTCCAGAGGCGGTAGCCTTGGCGGGTGAGGGATTCGCGGGCCGTGTGTTCGCGCTGCTGGCGGTCCTGATTGCGTTTCACGGCGTCCTTGAGTCGCTGCATGACGACGTGGGCGGTGCTGAAGGTACCGGTTTCCTTGATCTCCTTGCCGACGCGGCCATACTTCTTGAGGCGGGAGTAGCCTTTGATGCGTTCCAGTTCGCGTCCGTGTTCGTCGAGGAGGATGACGGTGGGAAAGCTCTGGACCTTGAAGTACTGCTTGAAGCGTTCGATGGCCGCGAGCCGTTCGCGGCTGAACGAGGCCGGCGGACTCCCGACCGGCTGAAACACCGTTGTCAGGACCATGGTATCGGCCGCGAAATCGCTGAAATCGCTCTGGCTGAAGAGATCGTCGACGAGGTCAACGGCGGGGCACTGGCCATCCCATTTCGAAGCGAAGAAGATGAGGAGCGGTCGTGCCTGTTCGATGGAGATGCGGCGCGCCGCGATCGGACTGGGATGCCAGTAGGCTTTTTTGGCCATCTCCATTTCCGGGATCTCGGGAATCGGATCCTGCGATGGAGGCACCGGAATCGGTTCCGCGGGCTGGCCGGGCGTACCGGGTTCCACGGGAACATTCCGTGCCGTCCGCTGCGGGGGAGCCACCAGACCAGGTGCGCTCGGCAGAGCCGGCATGGCCTCACCATCGGCAGGCAGACCAAGCGGCGGCAGTTCTGGCATCTGGTCGTAGACCGGAGCGTCGGGAATCGGCGGGTCGGGGGGCGGCAGAGGATCGAGTTCCGGGTGATCCGTCCGGCTTTCGTCGGGTGCTTCCCCGGTGAGGGGGAGCATTTCGAAGGCTTCGCCCAGCGGGGCGGGATCCTCTTCTCCGGGCAGGGGAGGTTCCGGCAGGGCAGGCGGACGCGCCACCGCCGTGGCGGCCGCCATCAGGAACACACAGAGCACCTCCTTCATTGCGGGCCTCCCATAGCGGATGATCCCCGCGCAGGCCAGCAGGAATTCTCGGGAGGAACCGTCATGGGCAGGTCAGCGGGCCGGGGGACGAGCGCCGGGGAATTCGGAATCAGAAAGAAACGGAAAAGAAGAAGCGGCACCGGCGGAAAAGAATCCGCGGGTGCCGCTTCGGGAGAGGAATGGGGGAAGTTCAGCGGTTGGTGATGGCTTCCTTGACCTGAACGGCTTCCTTGCCGAGGCGGTCGCGCAGGTAGTGGAGACGGGCGCGGCGGACGCGGCCGCGTTTCACGATTTCGACCTTGGCGATTTTCGGGGTATGGACTGGGAAGACGCGTTCGACGCCTTCGCCGTAGCTGAGTTTACGGACGGTGAAGGAGTGGCCGACGCCTTGGCCTTTCATGGCGATGATGATGCCTGCGAAGATCTGAATCCGTTCCTTTCCGCCTTCGACGACGCGGGTGTGGACTTTGACCGTGTCGCCGACCTTGAAGTCGACCGGGTCTTTTTTCATCTGTTCGCGTTGAATCTGTTCCAGCTTGTTCATGGGAGTAGGGAAGGTGAGGAAATGGAGGACCTTTCCGGGAACCGCCATGAAATTGACCGTTGAGGAGGAAGATCCACCGGGCCGGGAAGGAGGCGGGAGCTAAGCGTAGACTCGGGCCGCCGCAACGGAAATTTTCGGATTGCTGAAGGGAATCGCGGGGTTCCCGGGTGCTGGTGGATCAGGGGGTGAGGACGAGGCACGATTGCATGTGGTCGTTTTCGAAGTGGAAGAAGCCGCGGAAGGGAGTGCGGGAGGTGAGGTGGTGGAACCAGTGGATGTCATCGGCCCACATTTCGTGGAAGGGGATGTGGGTGGTGGGGGTCCAGAGGGGGATGGCTTCGTCTGTTTCGGTGGGGGAACCGGAGAATTGGTCTGCGCGGAAGACGTGGCATTCGAGGGCGAGGCCGTCGGTGAACTGGAAGTGGAGGAGGCCGGCGTGTACCGGTTGGTGGGCTTCGACGAGGAGTTCCTCTCTGGTTTCCCGGATGGCGCATTCGGCCGGGGATTCGCCGGGGTCGATTTTGCCGCCGGGGCCATTGATTTTTCCGGCTCCCAGTCCGCGTTTCTTGCGGATGAGGAGGACCTCATGGTCACGGAAGATGAACATGAGGGTGGCGCGGAGGGTGGGAGTCCATGATTCCCAGCCGGCCGGTCTGGCGGGGTGGGATGGGGTCATGAGAAGGGAAGGTCGTCGCCGATGATCTGGACTTCGGTTTCCAGTTCCAGTCCGCGTTCTGTGCGGGCTTTGGCGCGGATGAGGTCGATGAGGGCGAGGACATGGGAGGCCGAGGCTCCGCCGTCATTGACGATGAAGTTGCCGTGGATGGGGGAGACGCGGGCGGGGCCGACGGAGACGTCCTTGAGGCCGAGTTCGTCGATGAGGCGGCCGGCGGGGCAGGGTCCGGGGTTTTTGAAGATGCAGCCGGCGCTCGCGGCGATGGGCTGGGAGGATTTGCGTTTGTCGATGCTCAGCTGGGTCTGGGCGTCGATTTCGGTGACGGGGGCGGGGGAACCTTTGAAGACGGCGCTGAGGCAGTAATGGTCGATGAATTCTGGGACGCTGCGGTATTTGACGGTGAATTGCTCGCGGGATTTTTCGCGGATGGTGCCGGTGGCGTCGAGGTAGCGGACGGAGACGACCTGATCGAACGTTTCTGTGCCCATGGCACCGGCGTTCATGCGCAGGCCGCCGCCGACGGATCCGGGGATGCCTTCCATCCATTCGAATCCGGCGAGTCCAGCCGAGCGGGCGGCTGCGGCGAGCCGTTTGAAGCGGACGCCGGATCCTGCGCGGATGGTGTTTCCGGACACGGAGATTTCGTCGAATTCGCCGCCGCTGGGGTGAATGCCGGCTCCTTCGATGGCGCCGTCGCGGATGAGCAGGTTTGAGCCGCGGCCGACAACGCGGGTGGGGATGCCGTGTTCCCGGCAGAAGCGGACGAGG
>CAZSDE010000234.1:4227-6036 GCA_964605435.1 uncultured Akkermansia sp. | reverse complement strand
CAGCGCCGCCAGCAGGGCGGCAAGGATCTGGCTGAGAAGGCGGGGTGGTTTCATCGGAAATTCAGGGGGCCCTACGGAAACGCGGGGGGGCCAGCTGCCTTTTCAGCAAAGCTGCCCAGGCCAAACTCATGGTATGCTGCGCACGATCGTTTTTGCCTCTCTCGCCCTTCCGGCTGCGGCCGCCCCCCAGTTCCGCGCCCAGACGATCGACGACCGCATCGCCATCGGCTACGGACTGGTCACGGCCGACATGGATGGCGATGGCAAGGAGGACATCATCGTCTGCGACGCCCGCCAGATCGCATGGTACCACAACCCGGACTGGAAAAAGGAAGTCATCGCGGAAAACCTCACCCAGCGAGACCACGTCTGCGTCGCCGCACGCGACATCGATGGCGATGGCCGCGCGGAAATCGCCGTCGGTGCCCAGTGGAATCCAGGCGAAACGAACAACGACCGTGAAAGCGGGGCCGTCTTCTTCCTCGCCCGTCCCTCCGCTGCCGGACAGCCATGGAAACCAGTCGCTCTGCCGCACGAACCCACCGTGCACCGCATGCGCTGGGTCCGCACCGGTTCCGCAGGCTACGCCCTCGTCGTCGCCCCGCTCCACGGCCGCGGCAACACCAATGGGAACGGCCAACCGGTCCGCATCCATGCCCATGTCCCCGGCAAAAATCCCGCGGACCCGGCCGACTGGTCCACGACCCTTGTCGACGCCTCCCTCCACATCACCCACAACCTCGATGCCCGCACCCTCCCGGACGGATCGGAGGAAATCATCATCGCCGGAAAGGAGGGCTTTGTCACCGCCAGACCGGACGGCAAGGGCTGGCTCACCTCGACCCCTGCCCTCGAATTCCCCACGGCCCCGCAGCCATTCCGTGGTGCCGGCGAAGTCCGCTACCTGACCGAAAACTCCTTCGCCACCGTCGAACCCTTCCACGGCCCCATGGTCTCGGTCTTTCTCCGCAATCCCGCCACCCGCGCATGGAACCGCCACGTCATCGAAACCGGTTTCAATCAGGGCCACGCCCTCGCCTGCGCCGACCTCGACAATGACGGCCAAGCGGAAATCGCCGCTGGATGGCGCGAACCAGACGCCTCCGGCAACACCGGCATCCGCATCTACTCCGGCACAGACTCCACGTGGTCCCCCACATGGAACAGCGAACCCCGCTCCATGGCCTGCGAAGACCTCCGCATCGCCGACCTCAACAAGGATGGCCTGCCCGACCTCATCGCCTCAGGCCGCGCCACCAAAAACGTCGTCATCTACTGGAACGAATCGAAACCATCCAGCCGCTGAAGTTTCGGCACACGAGGGCCATTCGGCCATCCACATGCCGCCCGCAGCGGATTCCCTCCAGCCCTTCAAAGCCCAGCCGCTCCCGCTCACCAGCGGATCACGGAGGCCGACCACGCAAAGCCAGCTCCGAACGCGACCATCAGAATGTAGTCGCCCTTTTTCACGACCCCGGTCCGCACGGCCTCATCGAGCGCAATGGCCACGGCTGCACCAGATGTGTTTCCATACTTGTGCAGATTCAGAAAGGCCCGGTCGGGAGGCAGCCCCAGCCGCTCGCGAATCGCATCCACAATCCGCACATTGGCCTGATGCGGCACAATCATCGCAATGTCTTCCGGTCGCAGCCCCGCCCGCTCAATCGCCTGCTCACAGGCCTCCAGCGTGTACTTCACCGCCGCCTTGAACACTTCCTTGCCCTGCATGTGAATCGTATTGAGCCGCTGCCCCGCATTCTCCGGGGTAATCGGAATCGCCGACCCTCCCCCGGGCACCGACAGAATATC
>CAZSDE010000234.1:0-4217 GCA_964605435.1 uncultured Akkermansia sp. | reverse complement strand
ATACGCCACCGTCGTCCGCTGCTTCAGGATCCCGCGCCGTCAGCACCGCCGCCCCCGCCCCATCCCCAAAAAGCACACAGGTGTTGCGATCCTCCCAGTTCACCATCCCACTGAGCTTGTCCGCCCCAATGATCAAAGCCGTCTTCCGGTTCCCGCTGTTGATGAAATGACGCGCAATCTGCATCGCATACAGAAAGCCCGCACAGGCCGCACTCACATCAAACGCCACCGCCCGCACCGCCCCAAGATTCCGCTGCACATGACACGCCGTACTCGGGAAAAAAGTGTCAGGAGAAATCGTCCCCACTATGATCAGATCAATCTCCTCCGCCGTCACCCCAGCCGCATCCATCGCCCGCAGCGCCGCCTTCGTCGCCAGATCACTCGTCATCTCGTCAGGCCCCGCAATGCGCCGCTCCCGGATCCCCGTGCGAGACACAATCCACTCGTCCGTCGTGTCCACCATCTGCTCCAACTCCGCATTCGTCAGCACCCGCTCCGGTACATAACTCCCCGTCCCCGCTATCTTCATCACACACGGTACCGTCGCTGGTTGAGAATGGCTCATACGTTCAATCTGCTCCCCCGCAAGCCTCCCGCCCACAGGTTCTTACCCACGACCACATCCCATTTCACCAAGGAAGCAAGTGCTTTCCCCCACCACCCAAATCAAACCATCGCCCCTCTGATGCAATCCCTTTGCATTTGATGCTTGCGCGAAACCATCGGCTGCGCCAGGAGAGCAAAATCGCCTTCCATTTGCAATAAGGTACCGACGCCATGATCCGATTCCTCCTTCCTTCTCTCGCCGCTGTCCTCCACGCTACCGCCGGAACTTCCAGTCCGGCCCCGGCTCCGGCCGCACCCACGGAGCCACCGGCAACCTCATGGATCAATGCCCCATGGTTCACGGGCCGACCCGACCTGTCGCTCGGTTCTCCGCTCACGACTCCGCAGCTGGGTGCTCCGCCGCAGCGTGGACTGAGCATCGCCGATGTCATCTTTCCGCACCTTCACCTCACCCAGGCATGGGGTCAGTCGACCGCCGAGGACCCGGCGAGCCTGATCGCCGGAGCGCACGACCCCAATGCGGAGGGCTGGACCCTCCAGGGCATCGAAGCGGAAAGCAGTTTCCGCTTTTCCCGCTACCTCGAAGCCTTCACGGGCCACCACTTCTACTGGGATCAGCTGGGAGGCTGGGACTACGAACACGACGAATCATTCGTCAAACTCCTCAATCTGCCCGGAGGATTCGAACTGCGCGCCGGTCAGTACTTCAACCGCTTCGGCTTCCATAACGCCCTCCACCTCCACGGCTGGGACTTCACGGACAATTTCCTCGCCTCAGGCCGCCTCCTCGGCGACCACCCGCTCACTTCCGTGGGCGCAGAAGTGACATGGAACCTGCCAACCCCATTCCAGAGCGCTCTCTCCGTCAGCGTCGGCGAGGCCCAGTACGATGACCACAGCCACGGAGACGAGGCGCACGGCGATCACGAAGAAGCCAGCTTTTCCCCGGAATCAGCCGCCTTCACAAGCCTGCTCATTTCCGCAAACTGGACCAATCTCGTCCAGATCAATGACTTTCACCGCATCCGCTTCGGAGCCGCCACCGCATGGGGCGACAATGCCGCGAACCGCACAACCTCAGTCTCCGGTCTCCACGCGGAATACGAATGGCGCGAAAATGGACTCGAACCCGGTGGCGATTACTTCCGCTGGCGCTCGGAATTCCTCTTCCGTTCCTTCGGTTCCGTCTCCTCCGCCGGACACCGCGACCACGACGACGAGGAAGATCATCACGGAGAAGATCATCACGACGAGCACGGGGACGAGCACCACGAAGAACATGAGGAACATGGCGACGAGGGCGAGGAACGCCGGCGCTTCCGCGATTTCGGATTCTATACCTACGCACTCTACGGACTCCAGACGGGCTTTGCAGGCCCGCTCGAACTGGGCCTGCGCGCGGATTACACCAATGCCATCAGCGACGCCGGACTGCCGGAACGCTTCCGCCTCACGCCTTCCACCCGCCTCTTCCTGAACAAGGCGGCCACGGTCTCCCTCGGCGTCCAGTACAACTGGGACCGCATCGGCAGCCAGCGCGACGAACATTCGGTCTGGACCCAGTTCACGTTCGACTGGGGCGGCCCGGAAGTCCGCTGAAAGAAGTGCAGGCCCCTCAGCGCAGCGCCCGCGGCAGAACCCGCAGCGCGGCAAGCCTCATGGCAGGATCATCAAGGAGTTCCTTCACCAGAGCCGCCAATTCGGGATCGTCCCCCTGCGCCAGCACCTGCAGCGCCTGTACCCGGCGCTCGACCTCAAGCGCACGGTCGCGCACCTGCCCCCGCAACCCAGGAAAGGCCCGCCGGTCTCCAAACGCCACCGCCAGCCCGCTCCGCAGATCGGCAATCTCCGCGGCATGCTCTTTCCCATCGGTCCGGCGCGCCACCACGTCGTCCATGTTCTCCCACGCCCCATCCCATCCCCCAGGCATCGCCACCCCAACCCGACCCTTCAATCCATCCCGGGCCGCCTTCAGCAGAAGCACCAGCCCAGCCCCCGTCTTCTCACGCCCCATCGCCCGCACCAGATGACCCACCCCACCATCGAGCTCCGCCAGCCGCCGCGCGATGTGCTGCGCCACCAGCGGAATCGCTGACTTCCCAGCCAGTTCCAGCGCGCGTCCGGGATCGGCTGCCACCAGCGGCTCCACCGCATACCAGTACATCTGCGGAAGATTGTGATCGCCCGCATCTTCCCCATGAGACAGCAGCAACTCCGCCACGGGCCAGCGCTGCTCCAGCGGCAGCTTCTGCAGGGCCGACGCCAGCCGCAGCCGCGACCGGGCATCGCCCGCCGCTTCCCGCGCCCACTCGGCACTCGCCACCCGCGGGGCCGCAGGCCACTGACCCGACTCGCGCCGCCGCTGCGCCACCATCCGCTCGAGCCAGCCATTGCCAGCCGCAATCCCGGCCGCCACTTCAGCCTCGCTCAGTTTCGCCACATCCCCGCGCCACGGCTTCCAGGTCTTCTCGTAGCGCACCCGGTAAATCCGCCCATTGCTCCGGTCCCATACCTCGGGCTGCGTGCGGTGACACTTCTGCTGATCATACCAGTCAATGAAATACACGGCCCCGTCGGGCCCCACCTTCAGCGCCACCCCGCTGAAGTTCCGGTCGTTCGCCTTCACGAAATCCGGCAGGTGCTTCGCCACATAGCCGGATCCCTCCGGCACCAGCTGTTCCTGATTGATGCGCTGACCATGAATGTTGAACATCATGGCCCGCCCACGGTACTCGGCCGGAAAATTGTGCCCGTTGTAAATGAGGAGACCGCAGTGCGCATGCCCGCCGCCCGCCGCGTCACTCACCCCGTTCCCGCTGTGCGGCGTGTTTCCGATGTAATGCAGATGGTCGGCAATCGTCTCGATGTTGGTGTAAACATAGGGATTGAAATGCCCAAGCGGATTGCTCTGCCGCAGATAGTAGGCACCCTCGATGATGTGCCAGAAATGAGGAATGACACAGGCCTCCGCAAACCAGTCACCCGCCGCATTGAAGTCAAATCCCCACGAATTCGACGTCCCGGACGCATAGGCCTCGAAAGTCCGCCGCACCGGATGAAACCGCCAGTAATGACAATTGATCGGCACGCGCTTTTCCTTCGGCGTCCCGGGCACCCCCACATTGCTGTGCGTGAAAACCCCATGGCAGCCATAGAGCCAGCCATCCGGACCCCACACGAAACTGTTGAGGGTCTCATGCGTGTCCTGCCAACCCCAGCCATCCAGCAGAATCTCCGGAGCCCCATCCGGACGGTCATCCCCATCACGGTCCGGAAGGTGCAGCAGATACGGAGCCGCCCCCACATAGACCCCGCCATGCCCAATCTCAATCCCGCTCACCAGATGCAGCTTCTCCGCAAAGACTTTGCGCGACTCAAAACTCCCATCGCCATCCTCATCGGCAAAAATCAGAATCCGGTCGTCACCCCCGAAAATGTCGGCCAACTGGGCCTCGCCAGGCCGCCCGGAATCGCCTCCCGGGGGCTGATTGTTCTTCCTCCCAGGATACGTCCGGCCTTCCACCACCCACAGCCGACCCCGCCCGTCCCAGCAGAAGGCAATCGGCTGCACCACGTCGGGCTCGGACGCCAGCAGATCCACCCGGAAGCCCTCAGGAGCCGTGAATTTCTTCACCGCTTCTCCAGGA
>CAZSDE010000233.1:0-6043 GCA_964605435.1 uncultured Akkermansia sp. | reverse complement strand
CTTCACCCAGCGCTTCCAACGCCTCGGCGACCTCGTCGCCCACACCCTCGTCGTTTACGACCGACGCCCCCCAATCCCTGACCCGCCAGCCGACCCGGTCGCCCACGCATCCAGCAGCGCACCTCCCCCGGTCACCCTCAGCCGCGAAGAACGCCACGCCATCGTCCGCTTCCTCGAACGATCCCCCACATGGTCGGACGCCCGCAGAACGGAACTCGCCAACCACGCCGCCGCACTCACCGGATCGAACGGTCCCGCCGGCACCTCACGACTCCTCGCCTTCGGCCGCTGGCTGCGCGATTCCTGATCCGCCCCATGACCCAGCAGACGTTCACCACTCAGCATTCCCCGCGCTGGGAAGAAACCCGCAGGCTGCTCGACTCTCTGGAGAAGTCTCCCCGTTCCCCCCTCGCCATCCAGCTTCCCTCTCTCTACCGCCAGCTCTGCGCAGACTACGCGCTCGCTCAGCACCGCCTCTACAGCGAATCCCTCTGCAGCGACCTCAACGCTCTCATGGTCCGCTGCCGCAACCTCCTCACCCGCGAAGAAGGCAGCTCCGCCAGCCGCTTTGCCCGACTCTTCACGACCGATTTCCCCGCTACCGCCCGCCGCGAATGGCGACTGCTCGCCCTCTCGGCTCTCCTCTTCTTCGGCCCCATGGCAGGCATGGTCGCCGCCGCCCGCTTCGACCCACGCTGGATCTTCTCGGTCCTCGGCCCGGATGAAATGGAAATGATGGACGGCATGTACGGCCGGGGCGAGGAAACCCGCGAATTCCTCCGCGAAACCTTCGGCTCGGACTTCGCCATGTTCGGCCACTACATCTGGAACAATGTCACCATCGCCCTCCGCATGGCAGGCTCGGGCGTCCTCGCCATGGTCGGCGCTCTCTTCATGCTCGCCTACCAGGGCGTCGTCATCGGAGCCATGCAGGGCTACGTCCACTACGCCGGCGATACGGAAAAATTCTACGCCTTCGTCTCGGGCCACGCTGCCTTCGAACTCGGCGGCATCGTCATCTGCGGCACAGCCGGCCTCATCCTCGGCAGGGCTGTCCTCAAACCCGGCCCGCTCTCCAGACCCGCCGCCCTCGCCGCCGCCGGACAACGCGCCCTCCCGCTCATCTACGGCGGCAGCTTCCTCGTGTTCTTCGCCGCCTTCATCGAAGGCTTCTGGTCGGCTTCCCCCGCCCCGCCCACCACCAAGTACATCATCGGCATCGCCAACTGGTGCCTCCTCGCGGCCTACCTCGCCTTCGCGGGCAGAACCCGCACGGCCCCGCCATCCCCATGAAACTCGACGAGGCAACCGCCGTCCTCCGGCCCCGCCCGGCATGGGAAGCCATCGATCTCGGCTGCGCCATGGCCCGCACCCACTGGCCCAGTCTCATGAAGGGCTGGCTGACCATCGCCCTGCCACTCTGGCTCCTCACCTTCTCTCTCCTCTGGAATCACCCGGGCTGGACCGCCCTCGTCCTCTGGTGGTCCAAACCCATCCTCACCAGACAACCCATCCACTTCCTGAGCCGCTCGCTCTTCGGCTCCACTCCTTCCCTGGGCGAATTCTGGAACGACCGACCCCGCTCGCTCTGGCTCGACCTCCTCCCATCCCTCACATGGCGACGACTCTCGGGAGCCCGCTCGTTCCGGCTCCCCGTTCCCATCCTCGAAGGCCTCTCCGGCAAACTCCGCTCGGACCGCTGCCACCTCCTCTCCCTCCACGACGGCGGCAGCGCATGGGCCCTCACATGGGTAGCCGTCAAACTCGAAATGGCGGTCAGCCTCGCCCTCTTCTTCACAGCCGAAACCTTCCTCCCGGAAAGCCCCCTCACGACACTCTCCGACGCCGCCGAGGCCGGTGCGTTCGCCTTCTCGGAAATCCCAAACTTCACCCTCCAGCTCGGCAACCTCTGCTACGCCGCCGCCATCGCCCTCGTCGAACCATTCTACGCCGCAGCCGGATTCTCACTCTACATCAATAGCCGTACCCACCTCGAAGGCTGGGACATCGAAGTCGCCTTCCGCCGCATGAACGACCGACTGCGCTCCCGCAGCATCGCTTCCCTTGCCGCTCTCGCAGCCGCCTGCCTCGCCATGGCCTGCCCATCACCCTCGCTCGCAGCCAGCAACCCGAACCCGCCCGCCGCCTCATCCCCGGCAGTACCGGAGACCACCACCGGAACAGATGACGACTCCCCTTCGTCCCGCATCAACGCGATCCTCGAAAGCCCGGACTTCGCCCGCGATATCCGCCGGCGCCGCATCCCCCCTCCAGACGAAAACGAATCCCTGCGCCTCTCCCTCAACCCGGACGCCTTCCGCTGGATCGGCTATCTCTTCATCGCCGCAGCCATCCTCGCGGTCCTCCTGATCATCCTCCGCGGACGCCTCCAGCCGCCCCGCCGGCTGCCGCTGCCTCCTTCCGCCCAACCCACCCCCCGCGTGGTCATGGGCATGGACCTCAGCAGCGATTCCCTTCCCGCCAACATCCCGGAAGCAGCCCGCCAACTCTGGACCAACGGCCAACCGCTCGAATCCATCCGGCTCCTCTACCGGGGCTCGCTCGCATGGATGGTGTCGTCCGCACGCCTTCCCATCGCAGAAAGCGATACGGAAACAGACTGCCTCGCCCACGCCACCCCGCTCCACAGCACCCGGGAAGGACAATACTTCTCCGCCCTCACCGGAATCTGGACGGCCGCGGCCTACGCCGGCCAACTGCCCCCGCACAATACCGCCGACTCCCTCTTCTCGTCATGGCCGTTCCCTCCACCCACAAGCCCCCACCCCAAAGCCTCCACCATTAACAGCAGAACCGCTGCCCTCACTTCCATGGCACTCCTTGCCTGCTGCTTTCCATCCTGCCAGCCGGGCAAGGCGGAATACGAGGAGATCACCGTAGGCTACCGTGGTGCCGCCCGGCTCCAGCCATGGCTGGCCGCTTCCCGCCTGCTCGAATCCTCCCACACCGTCGAATTCCGCTCCAACCCAGCAGGCCTCCCGGAATCGGAAACTCTCCTCTTCCTCCCCATCAGTGCCATCCGCTCGACCGGAGAAGCCCGCAGCCTGCTCGACTGGACGGGCAACGGCAATCACCTCGTCATCCTCGCCGCAGCCACAGACCGCTTCCGCAATGACTGGATCACCGACGCTGCCTCCGCACCAGGCCAGGGCGAACCCCTCCTCCGCGAACTGAAAATCACCATCGAAGAAAACTCCGGTCTCCCCAATCCCGTTACCGCCGAAATCGATGGCCAAACCCTCTCGTTCACCACAGACGATGGCATGGCCACGGATGCCTCGCTGCTCCCCGCCGATGTCATCGCCGGCCCGGAAAACAAAGCGGCCCTCGTCAGCTTCCCACGCGGAGCCGGACGCATCACCATCGTCCCCAGCGCCCGACCATGGCGCAACCGCTGGATCGGTGAACTCGACCACGCAGCCCTCCTCGAAGGGGTCGCGGCCCTCACCCCCACCACCCATGCCATCTTCCTCAACAGCAGCCGGCTCTCGTTCTGGCAGATGCTGATCACCTACGCTCACCTCCCGCTGGCCTGCCTCGCCGCCCTCACCGCCGCATGGCTCTGGAAGAATCTGCCGCGCTTCGGCCGCGCCCAGACGCCCGACACTTCGGCGTCCCGCCACACGGCCTCCCAACTCGCAGACGAAGCAGCCTTCCTCTGGCGCCGTCTCCCGGATCCCACGGTCCTCACCGATCCTCTCCGCCGCGCAGTTTCCATGGCCGCCGCCAGACACGGCATCCCCACAGATGCCCCGGATGCCACCAGCCTGCTCGCCACCCTCTCCGGAATCCCGGAAGCCCGCGTCGCTCACGCCCTCCACGCCAGCAACCTCTCCAACCCACGCCAGTTCACTGCGGCCGTCTCCGACCTCCAGCTGATCCTCCAATCCTGCAGCCAATCCTCCGCTTCTCCCCGTCATGAATGATGCCTCCCCTTCCCTTCCTCCGGAACTGCCACACGAACATCCCGCGCAATCCCCGGAGGCCCACGCCGACCTCATCAGCCGCATCCGTACCGCCATCGCGTCGGTTTTCCTCGGACACCCCACGGTCATCGACCATGTCCTCGCAGCCTTCCTGAGCGGAGGTCACGTCCTCCTCGAAGGCAAACCAGGCCTCGGCAAAACTCACCTCGTCCTCGCCCTCGCCCGCACTTTCGGCGGCTCGTTCCGCCGCATCCAGTTCACACCAGACCTGCTCCCCAGCGATGTCACCGGACACTCGCTCTACGATATGGCCCGTCAGGAATTCCGCCTCCGCCGCGGCCCGGTGTTCACAAACCTCCTCCTCGCCGACGAAATCAACCGCGCCCCAGCCAAAACCCAGGCGGCCCTCCTCGAAGTCATGCAGGAATCCCAGGTCACCATCGACGGCGACACCGTTCCCCTGCCGCCCCCCTTCATGACACTCGCCACCCAGAATCCCATCGAACAGGAAGGCACCTACGCCCTCCCGGAAGCCCAGCTCGACCGATTCCTCATGAAAATCATCCTCGACTACCCATCGCAGGAGGAAGAGGAACAAATCGTGGCAGCCGTCACCACCGGCACGGGTTCAGGTTCCCTCGACCCGCACTCCGTCCCCACCCTCTGCAGCATCGAGGACATCCTCGCCCTCCAGCAGGCCGCCGCCCGCATCACCTGCCAGCCCGAAGTCACAGCCTACGCGGTCCGCATCACCCGCGCCACCCGCACCCAGCAGGGCCTCAGCCTCGGAGCAGGCACCCGCGGTGCCATCAGCCTCGTCCGTACCGCCAAGGCCATGGCCCTCCTCGCGGGCCGTTCATGGACTCTCCCGGACGATGTCAAAGCAGCCGCCCTGCCAGTGCTCCGGCACCGCGTCGCCCTCGCCCCGGAACTCCAGATCAGCGGACAGGATCCAGACTCGGTGCTCACCAGCCTGCTCCGCTCGGTTCCCGCTCCCCGCTGAGCACGGCACCCCGCCACACCCCGCCCCCATGCTCCCCGGCCCCCGCCTGCTCCCGCTCCTCACCGCGATGCTCGCCATGGCCGTCGCCGCTTCCCTCGCGCCAGCTCTCACCACCGCCTTCATCGTCGCAGCCCTCACCGCCTCCACCCTCGCCCTCGCCGACGCCTTCCTCCTCTCCCTGCGTCCGAAAATCAAGGCTTCCCGCTCGTCACCACGCCGTCTCGCCCTCGGTTCCGCCTCGGAACTCTCTCTCTCCCTCTCCAACAGAACCAATCACCACGCACGCATTCGCCTCACCGATGGCCTGCCCGATGCGCTCACTTCACCGGACTGGCCATGGCAGGGCTCTCTGCCGCCCCAATCCCTGACCTCCATCACAGCCACGGTCACTCCCACCTCACGCGGCCCTCTCACCATCGACCCTCCCTATCTCGAGGAAGAATCCCCCCTCGGGCTCTGGATCCGACGCTACCGCTCTGGCCCAGCCTCGCCGCTCACCGTCTATCCAGACTACGAACCCGTACTCCGCTTCGCCCTCCTCGCGGTGCAGCACCGCGAAGCCCAAATGGGCATCGTCCGCCGCCCCCGCCACGGCCAAAGCCGCGAATTCCGCCAGCTCCGCGACTATCAGCAAGGCGACCCGCTCAATACAGTCGACTGGAAAGCCACCGCCCGCAGAAACTCTCTCACCAGCCGCGAATTCGAGGAACAACGGAACCAGACCATCATCCTCATGGCCGACTGCAGCCGCCGCCTCCGCGCGCTCGATGGCCAACTCTCCCAGTTCGACCACACGCTCAATGCCATGCTCCTCCTCTGCAGCATCGCCCTCCGCAAAGGCGACCGCGTCGGTTCCATGGCCTTCGGCGGCGACGACCGCTGGCTCCCACCAGTGAGCGGCCCCCACGCCATGCCGCTCCTCCTCGACCACCTCAATTCCTACCAAAGCACCATGGCTCCAGGCGACTTCCCGGAAGCCGCCCACCGCATCCTCCAGCGCCAGCCCCGCCGCGCCCTCATCGTCTTCTGCACTAACCTCCGCAGCGAAGACCTCTCCGCCATCCTCCCTCCCCTGAAACTCCTCCGCCAGCGC
>CAZSDE010000232.1:0-6054 GCA_964605435.1 uncultured Akkermansia sp. | reverse complement strand
AAATTGCCGGCTTGGGAGCTGTTCCCGGCCATTCAGCATTTGTGCAGCGAATGTTCCCTGGAACCACCAGGGGAACCGTGTAGGTTCCCGGAAGCGATGAAGTCGATCGTCACGACACAGGACCGGAAGCTGGTGGATGCCCTCCAGGGGTCCGCCCTGTACCGGAGCTATCAGGAAGCATTCCGCAAGGCGACTGGCCTTGGGTTGTTTCTGCGTCTGGCGCAGACCGACAGCATTCCCCGCGAGCAGGAGAGGACCGAGCAGAATCCGTTCTGCAGTCAGCTCAACTCAAGGGAGGGCTGTGATGAATGTGAGAAAGCGCATGGTCATCTGCGGGCGGTAAATCAGGGGAATGGGGCGACGGACCGATGTTTTGCGCACATGCGGGAGACGGCGGTGCCTGTGCAGTGTGGGGGAAGAACGGTGGCGTGGCTGTGGACGGGGCAGGTTTTTGTGGCGGGAGAAGGGAAGCCGGATTTTTCGGCGGTCTCTCTGATCCTTGCGGCGGCGGGCCGGGGGGCTGGCGAGATCCGGGATCTGAAGAAGCTGTGGGAGGGGACGCCGGTGGTGACGGATGAGAAGTACGCCAGTGTAGCGGTCCTGCTGGAGGCGTTCGGGAGGCAGCTGGGGGATCTGGCGAACCGGCTCATTGTGGAGAGCACGCCGCGGGAACCGGAAGCGGTGACGCGGGCGCGGCGGTTCATCCGCGACAATCTGGGAGATCGGCTCACTCTGGAGCAAGTGGCGCGCAGTGCGGGTCTGAGCCCGCATCATTTCTGCAAGGTATTCCGCAAGTCTGTGGGCATCAATCTGGTGGACTACATCAACCGCTCGCGGGTGGAGCAGGCGCGTCAGATGCTGCTCCGGCCGGACGCCCGTGTTTCGGAAGTGGCCTTCGAAGTGGGCTATCAATCGCTTTCGCAATTCAACCGCTGCTTCCGGGGGGTCACCGGGGAAAGTCCTACCGAGTACCGCCGGCGCCTGCTGAAGCCCGAGGTGCTGGCCAGTGCGGGCTGAGGCGGCTTCTCCATCATGAGAACGTGTGGAGCGCTGCTGACCGGTGACGGTGTTTATGTGAAAGTCTGCGGGGTGACGCGGCTGGAGGACGCGGAAATGTGTGCCGAGGCGGGCGTTGATGCGATCGGGCTGAATTTCTTTCCTAGTTCCAAGCGGTACCGGGCCCTTGCGGAGGTTGCGGAATGGCTGCCGCGGGTGCCGGCTGGACTGCGGAGGATAGCATTGTTTGTGAATGCGGAGCGCGAGGAGATCGCCCGGGTGGTTGGCAGTGGGCTATTCGAAGGCATCCAGCTGCATGGAGATGAACCGGCGGAGTTTACCGCCGAGGTGCGGCGGCTGGGATTGCCGGTGCTGCGGGCGCTGGCTCTGCGGAGCGAAGCTGATTTTGTCAGGATCGCCGATGATCCGGCCGATGGATTCGTGCTCGATGCCCATGCGCCCGGGGTTTACGGGGGGACGGGAGCCCGCAGCGACTGGAATCTTGCGGCTGAGGCTGTGCGGAGATTCGCTGACCGGCCCATGCTGCTTGCCGGGGGGCTTGTGCCTGCCAATGTGGCTGCCGCTGTGGCAGCCGTTTCGCCATGGGGAGTGGATACGGCCAGCGGGGGGGAATCAGGCCCCGGGCGCAAGGATGCGGCCATGGTGCGTGCCTTTGTGAGGGCCGCCCGCGGAAAACTCGACTAATCCTATCTGCAATCTGGTGTATTTCCGTTTGCGTGCCTTGCCGAGCGGGTTAGATGGTGGGGAAACCGAGACAATTTATGAGCAAAGCGAGTGTTGAAGAGATCAAGCTGGAGAGTGGCGGGCTGCGTGGGCGGATTGTGGAGGAACTGGGTGACGGGGAGCGGAGTCATGTGGAGGAGGATCAGTCGATTCTGCTGAAGTTTCATGGGACGTATCAGCAGGATGACCGGGACAAGCGGGCGGCGCTGACGAAGGAGAAGAAGGAGAAGGCGTGGAGTTTCATGGTGCGGAGCAAGATGCCGGGTGGGCGGATTTCTGCGGCGCAGTGGCTCATTCATGAGGAGCTGTGCGAGTTGTCCGAGGGGTCTCTGCGGTTGACCAACCGTCAGGGCATTCAGCTGCATGGGGTCCTGAAGGGGAATCTGAAGGAAGTGATTGCGGGCATCTGCCGGAGTGGGCTGACCACGATGGGGGCCTGTGGTGACGTGGTGCGGAACACCATGGGTCCGGCGGCACCGCTGGCGGATCCGGTGCATGTGGATGCGCAGCGGCTCACGGAGGAACTGAGTCAGCGTTTTCTGTGGCGGAGTCAGTCGTATGCCGACATCTGGCTGGACGGGGAGAAGCTGAGTCCGGAATGGCTGGCGGATCCGGCGGTCCGTGCGGAAGTTCGCGAGAAGACGGCGAGTGGGGAGGACGATCCGATTTACGGCAAGGTGTATCTGCCGCGGAAGTTCAAGATGGCGGTGGCGATTGCGCCGGTGAATGATGTCGATGTCTACAGTCAGGATGTGGGATTTGTGCCTCATGTGGAGGGTGGTGCGGTGACTGGCTACACGATCCTTGTGGGTGGCGGATTCGGGATGAGTCATGGGCAGCTGTCGACGCGGCCTTTCCTTGCGCAGCCGCTGTGCTATGTGCGGCGCGATGCGGTGGTTGATGTCACCGAGGCCATAGTCACGGTGCAGCGGGATCATGGAAACCGGACCGAGCGCAAGAATGCGCGGATGAAGTACACGATTGCGAGCATGGGGCTGGACGCGTTCCGCGAGGCGGTGCAGGCGCGGCTTCCGGGCATTGTGCTGGAGGCAGCGAAGCCCGTGCATTTCAGCAGTGTGGAAGACAATCTTGGGTGGCACGAGCAGGGCGATGGCCGCTGGTACTGCTGTTTCCATGTCAGCATGGGCCGCGTCACCGACCGTCCGGATGGTCCCCAGTACCTCAGTGCCTGTCATGAAATCGCCAGTCGGCTGGGGCTCGAGTTCATTGTCACACCGAACACCAATCTCATTGTGGCAGGAGTTGCTGCGGAACAGCGGGCGGAAGTCGATGCGATTCTTGCGAAGCACGCGGTGCCGCATGCGGATGGCATGACGGCGGTCCGCCGGGTGGCTCATGCCTGCGTGGCTCTGCCGACCTGCGGACTGAGTCTTTCGGAATCCGAGCGGGCTCTGCCGGGGGTGCTTGACCGCATTGATGCAGACCTGCGCGAACTCGGGCTTGGTGAGGAACCGATTCTGATCCGCATGACGGGTTGTCCGAATGGCTGCGGTCGTCCCTACAATGCCGACTTTGGTTTTGTGGGTCGTGCGCCGGGCAAGTACGCTGCCTTTGTGGGTGGAAGCATTGCGGGAGACCGGCTTGCGGGGCTTGAACAGAAGACCGTGCTTCTTGATGACATTCCGGGGTTCGTGCGGGGCTATCTTGAAGCCTTCCGCAGCGAGCGCCAGCAGAACGAAACCTTCAGTGCATGGTTCGGTCGGACTCGTCCGGTTGGTCCGGCTCCCGATCCCGAGCAGTTCCATGTGGAATTCGCTGCCCGGGCCGAAAAACTCGCGGGTCAGAAGGTCGATGCGGCTGGCTGATGGCAGCAGGATCCTTGGGCATTCCCATCTCCCGACGGTCCGTCGGTGATTCCGTACAGCCGCAGTCTGCGGATTGTCCGTCCGCTGCTGTCGCGGGCGGTGGTGCGGCTGCGGTCATGGCCCCGCAGGCTGAGGGAAGCGCTTACCAGTCGCAGAGAGCGTTGACGGCGGCGGCGGAGCCATCACGGAGCCAGCCATCGAGCTGGGCTTGATCCTTCAATTGCTGGCCACGGGAGCGGGGAACGACGGCGAAGCGGCAGTCGATGTCCGGCAGGGCGGTCATGTCGCTCCAGAGTTTTTCGAACTGGATGACTGGAAAGATGTCTTCCTGGCCGTGGCCCCAGCGTTTCTTGACATCCTTGAGCGTGATGTAGGCAGGCATGCGGGCGGCGAGGTTCCGGATGGCCTGAGCGACTTTTTCTTCGTTCCCGAGGTCGTTCCGGCTCAGGCCGAAGGTGGCCAGCAGCTGGTCGAGGTGGATCCATGTGGACATGGAATTGTAGAAGGAGAGGCGGAATTCGTCTTCTTCGCGGGGCATGGCGAGGCCTTCGACGAGGCGTGGGGTGCCATTGACGCGGGCGAGGCCGCCACCGCGGTCCTCGAGGCGCCGGGTGATCACTTCGAAGGACAGGGTGGCCTTCGATTCGATGTGCCAGCCGAGCAGTGCGGGGTCGAGATCGGCTCCCAGCGTATCGACATTATGCAGGAACAGGTACTGAAGCTGCGGCTGTCGCTGCAGCAGGGCAGCCAGCTGGCCATTGCGGAGCAGATTGGGGAATTCGTACCAGTGACCGGTCGGATGGAGGCACTGGAGCGGGAGGTTATCGGCATAGTCCGCCGCCTCGCCGGCTTCCTCGGCCCAGCGCAGCAGGGCGCTGCGGAGGCTGTCGCGCACTTTCTGCTGCTGGAGATCGAGTACCTGCTGCGGCATTTCCTCCCATGCAAAGCGCAGGTCGCGGATCGTCGGCACCATGCGCAGCCCGATGGAGCGCCCGCGGGAAAGAATCACCTCGCCTTCGTAGCCGTAGTTATTCTGTCGGCGGAGGAAATCGGCGGTTGGTTCGTGCGTCAGGTAGCTGGTCGTGAAGATGTGTGGAATTCTGGTGCCTGCGAGTCGGCTGGAACGTCGGCTCTTGGCGAGATGAACCTCGACGAAGGTGCGGTGGCGGCCATCGAATTTGCAGAAGGGATGGAGAGCCTTACAGACGCCCGCTCCCTGGGTCCAGCGGCTGCCCGCGCCGCCTGCCAGCGTGATGACGGCGACTTCGCCGGCTGCGAGGGCCGCACGTCCCCGGGCCGCCGCTGATTCCGGTGGCGGGGCGAGATCGAAACGGGCGACGTCATCGGGCCGCACGTCCTCGATGGAGGCATTGGCCGGAAGGCGGTTCTGCGCGAGGCCGATGCGGGCGTCCCGGAGGTCGGAACGGATCTGTTCATGCTGCGTGCGGTCGAATCCATTTTCCTCGAGCATGGCCGCGAGCGATCCTTCGCCGGCCTTCTTGTCCGTCCTCGGTTTCGGAAGCATGACATCGAAGAGGGTCTGCACCATGCCGCTCAGCTCCGGCCGGGTGCGGCAGGCCGCGCCGAGCCGGTCGAGTTCCGCACGCCGCAGTGGCGAAAGCGACCGCATTTCCTGCCTGAGGAGCCTCGGCACGGTGAGCGCATAATATCCTTCGGGCATGAGACCAGTTTCTCCCGCCAGCAGCGTTGCAAAGGTCCCGTTCTCGTTGATGGCGAAATCGTAGACGACCGGTTCCATGGCGAAGGGCAGGGAAGCCGACAGTTCCTTCTTGAGGCCCGACATGATCGTCTGGAGAAGTTGCTGGGCTTCCGCCTTGCGGCTTGGTGCCACCATGAAGCCCATGCCGCCGCCGGACATGCCTCCGAGCATCCAGAAGCCATGGAAGTCAGTGCCCAGCGCGGCCTTCGTGCGCTCGATGAGTTGTTCCGTATAGTATGTGGAAGCCCAAGGAATGATGGTCTGAATCGGACCCTCGAAGTTCCGTGTGGTGGCCGATCCGATTCCCTGGATGTCGCCCTGCTGGAGGCTGCCGGTGATTTCGTCCAGGAAGCTGAGAGCGTCCTGGCGCGCCTGCCATTCCGCGGCGGATCGCAGCAGGTACTTTTCCGTCACCATCTCGAGAATCGGTCCCACGTTCTGTGCCATGCCTCCATGGACGAGCACGAGGCTGTCCTGCAGCAACTGCCGCGCCGAAACCGGCACCGCGTCGTGCCCGAGCACGGTATGCTGCGGCATAAGCCGACCCTTGCTGATGCCCGCTTCCGGATCGTGCTCCGACGCCGGCACGCCGCAGATGAGCTTGATGCCCGGCCAGACTCCGCCGGAATCCTGCCAACCCCCGCCGGAACCACCCAGCCATTCGCCGAGAATGGCCCGTGCCAGCACGACCCGGCGTTCGGGTTCGGTCAGCTGCCCTGTGAGCGACTGTGTCTGTCCGGTGGCCCGCATGCAGGCACTGATGAGGGC
>CAZSDE010000231.1:3445-6060 GCA_964605435.1 uncultured Akkermansia sp. | reverse complement strand
GACGCATGGACTGCCGCGGAAGTCATCGCCTCAAGCGCGGAAGCCGCTGCCCTCGCCGCAAGGTTTCCAGCGGGCGTTGCCGTTGCCATCCCGTCGGACCCACGCGCAGTCCGCATGCAGCACGCCCTCCCGCGCTCGCTCGCCACGGAGGGCCTCACCCCGGGACCACGCCAGTTCCGCGCCCGGCCCGGCGAATACTTCGTCTTCCCCGTGGTCGTCTGGTGCCCGCAGCGCGACCTCAAGGGCGTCCAGTCTGTGGTCCGGCCCACCACCGCATGGGCTGACAAGGTCGATGCCCTCACGACGGACCGCACGGACTGGAATGGCAAATCCTCACAGGCAGGCATCAGCATCCCGCGCGGAACGGTCCAGGCTTTCTGGCACGGTGTCCAATTGCCCGCATCGGGCTCGGGATCGTTCTCAGCCACCATCACGGATGCCAGCGGCCAGCCCCTCGCAGCCCCTCTGACTATCACGATTGAAACCGCGGGCGAGCCCGCCACCGACCACGGCGATGGCCATCCGCAGAGCCTTTCCCGCCTCCGCTGGCTCAATTCCTCCACGGCCGTCGACGACGAACCAGTCAAGGGCTACACGGCCCTCACGGTCACAGGCCAGACCATCCGCTGCCTCGGCCGCGAACTGGAACTCGGCAGCGATGGCCTCCCCGTCCAGATCCGCAGCTTCTTCAACCGCGCCATCACCCGGATCCTCGAAAAACCCACGCTCTCCCTCCTCACCGCTCCCATCCAGCTGACGGTCGCCAAGGACGGTTCCAGCCACCCCCTCACGGGCAAGGGCCTCCAGTTCACCAGCCAGACCCCATGGTCGGTGGAATGGACGGCGTCCCTCCACGGCCACGGCCTTCACGCCACCCTGACCGGACGCATGGAAGGCGATGGCTCGGTCACCTACCGCATCGCCTGCCGACCCGCCAGTGACGAGGCGGTCTCGCTCGAAGGACTCGCCCTCCAGATTCCCCGGACCGCGGCATCCACGGAGTTCGTGCTCGGCCTCCAGGAGGAAACCGGAATCTTCCCCCCGGACAAGGAAATCTCATGGCACTGGGACACCCCCAACCGCCACCAGGACAGCCTCTGGCTCGGCTCGGTCCACGGCGGCCTCCGCGTCCAGCTCAAGGCCGAAAACTACGTCCGCCCCAGCGTCAATATTCATTACAAGCGCCGCCCGCTCAATGACCCGCCCTCATGGAACGCCACAGGCAAGGGCGGTCTCCGCGTCTCCCCGGTAATGAAAGCCGACGCCGGCTCCACCCGCACCCTCACGGCCTTCAGCGGCCCCGTCACCTTCTCCCCTCAGCAACCACTGCACTTCAACTTCGACCTCCTCATCACTCCGTTCCACACGCTCCGCACCGCAGAACAATGGTCGGAACGCTACTACCACACCAACCAGGTCCCCAGAGACACCGACCGCTACCTCGACAGCGCCAAGGCCGCCTCGGCCAATGTCGTCAATATTCACCAGGGGAACTGGCTCAATCCCTACATCAATTACCCGTTCCTCACCGCCGACCGCCTCGCTGCCTTCGCAGCAAAGGCCCACGACCGCGGCATGCGCGCCAAATACTACTACACCGTACGCGAACTCTCGAACTGGTGCCCCGAACTCTTCGCCTTCCGCAGCATGGGCGACGAACTCCTCATGTCCGGAAAGGGCGGCGGCCACCCATGGGGCGAGGAACACCTCCACGGCAATTACTGGCAGGCATGGTTCGAACCAGGCACCCAGGACGTCAGCTTCCTCACCCAGCCCATGAGCCGCTTCCACAATTACTACATCGAAGGCCTCCGCTGGCTCTGCGAAAATGCCGGATGCGACGGCATCTACCTCGATGACATCGCCTACGACCGCAGCATCATGCTCCGCGCCCGCAAGGTGCTCGACCGCTTCTGCCCGCGCGGCGGCCGCATCGACCTCCATTCATGGAACGAATTCCACGATGGCGGCGCATGGGCCCACTGCCCGAACATTTTCATGGATTCCATGCCGTTCGTGGACCGCCTCTGGTTCGGTGAAGGCCACCACTACAGCGGCCCACCCCCGGAACACTTCCTCGTCGAAATCAGCGGCATCCCCTTCGGCCTCATGGGCGAAATGCTCGAAGGCGGCGGCAATCCATGGCTCGGCCTCGTCTTCGGCTGTACCGGCCGACTCGGCTGGGGCGGCAACCCCACCGACGTCTGGAAACTCTGGGACGACTTCGGCACCGCCGACGCGGAATTCACCGGCTGGTGGGCCGGACCGGATTGCCCCGTGCAGTCGAACGACCCCGCCATCAAGGCCACCACATGGAGCCGGACAGACGCCACCATGGTCGCAGTCGCCAATTTCTCGGGCGAACCGAAGGACGCTTCCCTCGCCATCAACTGGACAGCTCTCGGCCGCGACCCCGCAAAGGCCAAACTGTTCTTCCCAGCCATGAACCAGATGCGTCAGAAGGCTGCCCTCCGCAGCACCGCCTCGGACGGCACAGCCCGCCTCATGCTCCGCCCGCACAGTGGAGCGGTCTTCGTCATCGATGAAAAGGAACACGATGTCGCCGCCCCACCCGCCGCCACCGCCCTCGGCCAGACCACGCTCGAAGACACGTT
>CAZSDE010000231.1:0-3435 GCA_964605435.1 uncultured Akkermansia sp. | reverse complement strand
CCAGCACGGCCGACCGCCGCGGACTTTCGCGGTGATGATGCTGGTGAAAAGTGGCTGGGACTATAGCGTCCTCAGCCGATGGCTGAGGACACTATAGAGCCCACGGCCACCCCCAGCACGGCCGGCCGCCGCCACCGCCCTCGGCCAGACCACTCTCGAAGACACGTTCGCCCAAGGACTCGACCCCGCATGGAAACCAGTCATCTCGCCACAGGCCCCCGCCGACAGCGGCCGCGTCGATGCTGGCTACGTCTTCCTCATGCCAGCCCACCGCCACGCCTTCCTCGAACGCCCGATCTCCCCGGACACCGGCGCGGTCTCGGCCCGCATCTGGCAGGACGGCAAGGACGAAGCCCAGCAATGGGGCCCCGGACTCGCCGTCATCTGGCCCAATGGACAATCGCTCCGCACCAACATCCGCAAGGACGGACAACTCACCGTCTCAGCCAACGGCAGCGAATCCCTCGACGCTTCCATCACCAGCCGCGCCCCCGTCGAGTTCTCCATCCGCTGGGACATGGACGCCATCCGCGTCATCGCTGCGGGTCCGGCCATGGGCGACCTCGCAGAGGAAATCGCCCGCTTCCCCCGCTCGGCCTTCCCCGGTCAGCCCAGCATCGTGCGCGTCGGCAAAATGCCCCACAGCGCCGGCCCATCGGACCACAGTGAACCCGGCCCCACCGGATTCTCCCGCATCGAATGGTTCCGCACCCACGCCCCCGCCGGAAAATGAACGGCCACACTCAGCGCTGATCGTTCCCAGCCACCTTCAGCGGAATCGCATAAAGCGACGTCCGCGCGGTCACAAACAGGGTCCGGTAATCACTCCCGCCAAACGTACAGTTCGCAGGCTGCTCGGGCAGCGTGATCCGCGCCAGCTGCTTGCCCTCGGGATTGTAAATGCGCACCCCGTCGGACGCGGTCGTGTACACGTTCCCCCGCACGTCGGTCCGCAGCCCGTCACTGCCCCCGCTCATCCAGAACTTCGGCTCGCCAAGGCTCCCGTCGTCCTTCACCGGAAAGGCCCCCACCCGCTGCGGCTTCCCACTGTCGGCAATGTACAGGGTCTTCTCATCAGGCGAAAACGCGAGCCCGTTCGGCATGTCGAAAAGCTCGCTCACCGCCGTCACTTTCCCCGCCACCGGATCCAATCGGTACACCCGGTTGACTTCCTGCTCCTTCTTCTCCCCAGCCGGAACCCCGTAGTGCGGATCCGTAAACCAGACGCTCCCGTCCTTCCGCACCACCACATCATTCGGCGAACTCAGCTTCCTGCCCCCGAATTCCCCAGCCAGCACGGTCTTCTTCCCGTCAGCCTCCACCCGGATGACCCGACGCCCGGAATGCTCGCACGTCACCAGCCGCCCCTCACGGTCGAGCGTGTTCCCATTCGGATTGAGCGCAGCCTCGTGCTCGCTCACTCCCTTGCCCTCTTCCCATTTCATCAGCCGGGCCGACGGAATGTCGGAAAAAATCAATGCCTTCCGCGCCGGCACCCATACGGGCCCTTCCGTGAACTTCATCCCGCCTCCCAGTTTCTCAATCTTCACATCGGCCGCCACCAGCTCCGCAGCAGCAGGATCAAGATGCTCCACCTGAGCAGCAGCGGACACCACCGTGGCAATCAAAACAGCAAGGACGGGTTTCATCATGCTCCCATCATGCGCAGTACCCCGCCAACGCAATCGCCCACCCCATCCCTGTCCGCGGAACCCGCACCGTTTTCCATTGATGCCGCCACCGTCGGACCGCATGAATCACTACCATGGGCAAGAAGTTCTACATCACGACCGCGATCGATTATACCAACGGCGCCCCCCACATCGGCCACGCCTACGAAAAAATCCTCGCCGACTCCATGGCCCGCTACCTGCGCCTCGCCGGTCACGATGTCTACTTCCTCTGCGGCCTCGACCAGCACGGCCAGAAAGTCCAGCTCAGCGCAGAAAAAGCAGGCGTTTCCCCGGAAACCTTCGTGCGCGCCATCTCGGACCAGTTCATCGCCCTCTGGAAACGCCTCGACGTGCAGCCGGACGGCTGGGTCGAAACCACGGACCCACGCCACAAACAGGTCGTCCAGGACATGCTCCAGCAACTCTTCGACGATGGCCAGATCTACCGCCGCTCCATGCGCGGCTGGTACTCGGTCCGCCAGGAACAGTTCCTCAGCGACAAGGACCGCGAACCCGATGGCTCATGGGGCTCCCAATGGGGCCTCGTCGAAGAACGCGAGGAGGAAAATTACTACTTCCGCCTCAGCGACCACACCACATGGCTCCGCCATCACCTCGAGTCCCACCCGGACATGGTGTTCCCTCCCAACCGCCAAACCCAGCTCCTCAATGCCCTCCGGGAAGGCGAGGGTGTCGACCTCTGCATCTCCCGCCCGAAATCCCGCCTCACATGGGGCATCCCCCTCCCGTTCGACGACGACTACGTGACCTTCGTCTGGTTCGATGCCCTCACAAACTACGCCAGCTTCGCAGGGTTCCGCGACCGCGCCCCGGAATCCTCAGGCCTCCCAAAATGGGAAGAGCTCTGGCCCTGCGATGCCCACATCATCGGCAAGGATATCCTCATCCCAGCCCACGGCATCTACTGGCCCATCATGCTCCACGCCTGCGGCCTCCCGGACGACCAGATCCCGAAAATCCTCGTCCACGGATGGTGGAACATGAAAGGCCGCAAGGTCAGCAAGAGCGAGAAAATCGAGGACGACTCCGGACCAAAACTCATTCCGGACCTCGTCGACCCCCACGCCATCGCCGATGTCGTCGGCACCGACGGCCTCCGCTACTTCCTCCTCAGCGACATCGCCACCGGCGGCGACAGCGACATCAGCGAGGAACGCATCCTCGTCCGCTACAACAAGGACCTCGCCGATATCCTCGGCAACCTCCTCAACCGCTCCCTCAACATGGCCCGCAAATACCTCGGCAGCACCCTCATCGCGGCCAGCCACGACTCCGACCTCCACCATGCCCTCCGGACCACGGTCACAGGTCTCCCTCAGGCCGCCCGCGAGCACATGAAAACATGGCAGATCCACCTCGTCCTCGCCGCCATCATCGACGCCGCCCGCCAGGCTAACGAATTCATCGACAAAACCGCCCCCTTCAAACTCGCCAAGGACCCCGCCAATGCAGACGCGGTCGCCTCCATCATGCGCCACGTCGCGGAAGCCCTCGCCCACTTCTCAATCCTCCTCAGCCCAGTCATGCCGACGACGGCCCGCCGCATGCAATCCCAACTCGGCTGGACACCCCCAGATGACCTCACTCTCGACCAACTCCACTGGGGCCTCCTCCCAGACGGCCACCTGCTCGGAGACCCCGAACCGCTCTTCCCCAAAGTGCTCCCACCACCACCCGCCAGCTGATCGCCTTGAGCATGCTGCGCATCTTTGAATCTCTCAACTGCGCTGGCTCCGCATTG
>CAZSDE010000230.1:0-6067 GCA_964605435.1 uncultured Akkermansia sp. | reverse complement strand
AGCCCGAGTTTCTGGAGAACATTGACGGCGACGCCCTGACCGACCTTGATCAGGCCGAGCAGCAGGTGTTCGGTGCCAACGTAGTTGTGATTGAAGCGGTCCGCTTCCTTGCGGGCAAGGGCGAGGACCTGCTGGGCGCGGGGAGTGAAATTGTTCATCGGATTGATGGCGGTAGAGAAGAACGCCGCAGAATGCGGGCCAGCAAAGGAAAATTCGAATTCATATCGATACGCGGGGTCGGCAGCAATGCAACCCGCCTCGTGGAATCAGGAAAGGGAAACGGAAACAAGTGGCGCGGCTGCCGAAGGCTGGGGCTGACATTTCAGAAAAGCGGCCCCTGCGGATGGAACTGTCTGGCGCAGTGCAGGGTCAGAATGGCGCGGGCCGCCCGGTCACGGCGCAAAATGTTCTGCTATGGCGGCGACGAGGCCGGGAATGTCGTGCTGGCGGGCTTCGATGTGCGCCTTGTGGCCGAGCCGGCGCAGGGCGGCCGTGGTGACGGGTCCGATGCTGGCGAAACGGATGTCCGGCGGCAGAGTCAGTCCGAGCCGGAAGAAGTTCTCCACTGCGGAAGCGCTGGCGAAGGTAATGATATCGGCTCCCTCCTCGCGGAAGCGTGCCTGTCCACCCGTGGGGTCGCCTGTCTCCGGAACGGTGCGGTAGGCGAGGGCTTCATCGACGATGGCTCCGAGTTTACCCAGGCTGGTGGCGACGACATCCCGGGTTTCCTCCGGACGCACCCAGAGGATGGTCGTGTTTTCGAGACTGCCGGCGAATTCGGTGAATTCCTCGACGAGGGATTCCGCGACGGCTTTTTCGGGAACGAAGTCAGCGGCGAGGTGGTATTCGGCCAGTTTGCGGGCGGTTCCGGGGCCGATGGCGACGAGTCTGGCACCGCCGATTTCCCGGGCGTCCCGGTAGAGTTTGAAGAAGAGATCGAAGAAGGCATCGACCCCGTTCGGGCTGGTGAAGATGATCCATTCGTACTTGTGCGCGTCCTGCACGAGCCGTCCGAAAGCGAGGAGGTCGCTTGGTTTTTCCGTGCGGATGGTGGGAATCTCGTAAGCGTCGGCCCCGAGTTCGCGGAGTTCGCGGGTGAGGGCTCCGGCCTGCTGGCGGGTGCGGGTGACCACAATGCGGCGTCCGTGCAGCGGGCGTTCCTCGAACCAGTTGAGGCGGTCGCGCAGGCTGACGACGCCACCGATGATGCAGACCGCCGGCGGTTTGAAGCCGGTCTCCTCGATGCGGCGGGCGATCGTTCCGAGGGTTCCGGTGAGGGTCTGCTGACGACCGGTGGTGGCCCAGCGGATGAGGGCTACCGGGGTGTCGGGGTTGGCTCCGTGTTCGACCAGCTTTCCGGCCAGGATGGCCATGCGCCCGACGCCCATGAGCATGACCTTGGTTCCGTCCGCTTCCGCCAGTTTGCGGAAATCGAGGGAGCTTTCCTCCTTGGTGGGATCCTCGTGTCCGGTGAAAATGGTGAGCTGAGAGCAGAAGTCGCGGTGGGTGACGGGAATGCCTGCGTAGGCGGGTCCGGCAATGGTGCTGGAGATGCCGGGAACGATTTCAAAGCGGCATCCTGCGGCGCGCAGTTCCTCCGCTTCCTCGCCCCCGCGGCCGAATACGTAGGGGTCGCCGCCCTTGAGCCGGGTGACGGTTTTTCCGGCGAGCACTTTCTCGACGAGGAGGGCGTTGATGCGGTCCTGGGGAAGGGTGTGCTGGTCGGCCTGCTTGCCCACGTAGAGAATTTCTGCATCCGGGCGGGCCCACTGGAGCACTTCCTTGTTCACGAGGTAATCGTAGGCGATCACATCGGCCCGGCTGATGCATTCCTTGGCGCGCAGGGTGACCAGTCCGAGATCTCCCGGACCGGCTCCAACCAGATAGCAGATTCCCCGGGGGGCAGTTTTGGATTTGGGCATGCTGTCTTCTTCATGGACGCATCCCCTGCGGCGTCAAAACCGAAATTGCCCGCGCCGGATGTGCTGCGCTGCAGTTGGGGACGCCGAGAAAGCCGTTGACCTTGCTGGGCTACCGGGGCAGGGACTGCCGTCCGGGCCGCAGACCATGGTGTCTGCAGAAGTCTCCGGCGTTCCAAGATTCAATCCGATCCATCAGCCATGTCCCGCTCATTCATCTTTTCTTCGGAGTCCGTCGGCGAAGGTCATCCCGACAAAGTCTGCGACACCATTTCGGACGCGATTCTCGACGCCTGCCTTGCGGTTGATTCCAAAAGCCGGGTAGCCTGCGAGACGTTTGCGAAAAGCAATATCGTGGTGGTGGGCGGCGAGATCACCATTCCGAAGATCGGGCAGAAGCCGATCGGTGACGTCATCAACATCGACAAAGTGATCCGCGATGCCGTCCGCGGCATTGGCTATGTGAATGACGACGACGTGTTTCACGCCGACCGGATTTTCATCAACAACTACCTGACCACGCAGAGTCCGGATATTGCTCAGGGGGTGGATGCCAAGAAGGCAGACGGGAAGAAGCATGCGGAACAAGGGGCGGGCGATCAGGGCATCATGTTTGGATATGCCTGTGACGAGACACCGGAACTGATGCCGGCTCCCATTATGTACGCGCATCGCCTTGGCCGTGAACTGACCCGGATCCGCAAGGAGGGCAAGCTGGCGAAATGGCTGCGGCCGGATGCGAAGAGCCAGGTTTCGGTGGAGTACGTCAATGGCAGGCCGACGCGGATTGTGAATGTGGTCATTTCCACGCAGCACGCGGAAAGTGCAAAGCATGCGGAGATCGAGAAATTCTGCATTGATCAGGTCATCCGCAAAGTGCTGCCGAAGGAGATGCTGACAAAGGCGACCGAGTATCTGATTAATCCGACGGGCAAATTCGTGGTGGGTGGCCCGCAGGGCGATAGCGGCCTGACCGGGCGGAAGATCATCGTGGACACCTACGGCGGCATGGGCCGCCACGGAGGTGGAGCGTTTTCGGGCAAGGATCCCTCGAAGGTCGATCGTTCGGCAGCCTACATGGGCCGCTGGGTTGCCAAGAACGTTGTGGCGGCCGGGCTGGCGGAACGCTGCGAAGTCCAGTTCGCCTACGCGATTGGTCATCCGCGCCCGGTGAGCGTCCACGTGGACAGCTTCGGCACGGGGAAGGTGAGCGACGACGCGATTCTTGCCGCGATCCTGAAAGTCTTCTCGTTCAAGCCGGCCGACATTGTGAAGCAGCTGAATCTGCTGCGTCCGATCTATGGCCGCAGCACGAACTACGGCCACTTCGGCAAGCAGGAGAAGGAACTCACGTGGGAATCCACCGACAAGGCAGCTGCGCTCCGCAAGGCAGCCAAGTGAGGGGTTTCCGGCGACTGCCGCGTTTCCGTCCATCCGTCTGCAAGACGGCGGCTCTGGCCAGCGTGACTGAAGCATGCGCTGGTTCATTCTGCTGCTGCTGACTTCGGGCGGACTCGGGGCTTCGGAGATTTCGTTTGAGAAGTCGGTCAGGCCTCTTCTCAAGGCGCATTGCTTTCATTGCCATGGCGAGGGTGGGCGGAAGGAGGGCGGAGTTGATCTGCGGCTGCGTCGGTTTCTGCTGAAGGAGACGGATGAAGGACCGGTGGTGGCACCGGGTGACCCCGCGCGCAGTCATCTCCTGGCTCTCGTGAAAAGCGGTGAGATGCCGAAGGGCGAGACCCGGCTGTCGCCGCAGGAGGTGTCTCTCATCGAGTCATGGATTGCGGCCGGAGCACCCGTGGACAGGGATGAACCTGAAAACATTCCGGATATCTACATCACGGAGGAGGAACGCAGCTTCTGGAGCTTCCGTCCCATCCGGTTGCCGGAAGTTCCTGCTGGGGAAAGCCATCCGGTCGATGCCTTCATTGGGGCAAAGCTGCGTGCGGCCGGGTTGGATTTCCTGCCGCAGGCGGAACCGCGCACGCTCTTCCGCAGACTCAGCTTCGATCTGCTGGGTCTTCCGCCGGAGCCGGAGGCCCTCGCAGCATTTCTGGCGGCATGGGAGCGCGATCCCGAGACCGCGTGGAACGATGCCATCGACGCAGCACTCGGCAGTCCCCATTATGGAGAACGCTGGGGGCGTCACTGGCTCGATGCCGCCGGCTATGCGGATTCCGATGGCCACGAGTCGGACAAACCACGGGCGCATGCATGGCACTACCGGGATTACGTGATCGAGGCGCACCGCAGGGACCTGCCGTGGGACCGTTTTCTCACCGAGCAGCTTGCCGGCGATGAACTGGCCGGCGTCACGCATGCCTCGGCCACTGCATCGGTGCATCGCGAGGGCGTGGCGGACCAGCTCGCGGCCACCGGTTTTCTCCGCATGGCTCCCGATCCCACCGATGAAGGGCTGCCGGATCCGGCCCTCGCCCGTAATCAGGTCATGGCGGAGACCATCCGCACCGTGACCAGCTCAGTGCTTGGTCTCACGGTGGCCTGTGCCCAGTGCCACGACCACCGGTACGATCCCGTTTCGCATGCCGATTACCATCGGATCCGTGCCGTCTTCGAACCGCTTTATGACTGGAAAGACTGGCGTCCGCCCGGGCAGAGGCTGTATTCCCTGTACACGCAGGCGGAGAGGGACGCGGCGGCACGCATCGAGTCGGAAGCCGCGAAACTGGATGCGGAAAAGACGGCGTTCGCGCTCCGGAGGCTTGATGAAATCTTCGAAGAACGGCTGGCTAAGGTACCCGAAGCGGACCGGGAAGCGGTGCGGACAGCCCGCAGCACAGAAGAAGGAAAGCGCACGCCTGCCCAGCAGGAACTGCTGAAGCGGTATGTGGAAGCCAATGTCGCCCGTAATGAAGGCCTCCTCCTTCTCTTCGATCCGGCGGCGGAGTCGAAACGGAAGGAAATGGAAGCGAAGGCCGCAGCGCACCGGGCCACCCGGCCGCCCGAACGCTTCCTCATGGCGGCAACCGAAACCGGAAACACTCCGCTTACGGTTCTCTTCCACCGCGGCGACCATCTGCAGCCGCGGGGCCCCATCGAACCCGCCGCGCCTGAAGTTCTCTCCATGGGCCCGCCGCAGCCCTTCGCCAAGGCATCACCGGAACTTCCCAGCAGCGGGCGCCGTCTCGCCTTCGCCCGCTGGATCGTCAGCGACGCCAACCCATTGACGGCCCGCGTGCTCGTCAATCGTTTCTGGATGCACCATTTCGGCCGCGGCATCGTCCGCACCCCCGGTGACTTCGGAGTTCTCGGGGAACGTCCCACGCATCCGGAACTACTCGACTGGCTGGCGTCCGACTTTGTGCGCCATGGCTGGCAGCTCAAGCGTCTGCATCGGCTCATCCTCACCAGCCGCACGTGGCGTCAGCGCAGCGATCCGGCCCCTCCTGAGACCGCCCGCGAACATCTTTACCACGGCTGGAAACTGCAGCGACTCGATGCCGAATCGGTCCGCGATGCCATGCTCGCCGTCAGCGGCCAGCTCGACCGGCGCATCGGAGGTGAGCCGGTGCCCGTCGCCCGCGACGTCGGTTCCGGCCGCATCGTCCCAGGCCGCGAAGTCATCAATCCCGGAAACGGCATGATCGACCGCATCGAGGCCGTCGCCGAACTGGGCAACCGACGCAGCCTGTACATGGAGGCCCGCCGTTCCCGCCCCCTGACCGTCCTCGAGGCCTTCGACCTTCCGGTCATGAATCCCAACTGCACCGCGCGCACCGTCACTACGGTGGCCCCTCAGGCTCTCCTCCTCCTCAACGATGCATTTGTGGCAGATCAGGCTGCCGCCCTCGCCGCGCGCGTGAGCAAGACCGCTCCGACTCTGGCCGAACAGGTCCGCTGCGCCTGGGAACTCGCGTTCAGCCGCGATCCATCTGCCCTCGAAACCTCCCGCAGCCTCGTCTTCCTGCACCAGCAGCAGACTGCCCTCATGCAGGCAGGTCAGGCCATCGCTTCGGCGGAATCGGGTGCCCTGACCGCATGGTGTCACGTGCTCCTCGCCGCCAATCGGTTCCTTTATCTCGATTGAGCCATGCGGCGCGCGGGAGGAGGGATCTCTCCCAGGAAGGTAATCCTGGGAATTATCAACAAATATTGATTTCTTGACATTCCTGATTTATGAATTGATC
>CAZSDE010000229.1:0-6070 GCA_964605435.1 uncultured Akkermansia sp. | reverse complement strand
CGGGATTGAGGGAATCTTCAGACTGGGCGGCGACGCCTGCCTCCACGACGGGTGGGAGCCGACGCGTCGATCTGGGCAGGCAGACTCGCTGGATTTACGGTTTGCGAGCGTTGGCTGAAAGGCCTGAATTTCGGAGTGCCTGTTCTCGAAAAGTACAAGCGGTAGGCGCGGTAATGCTGGCCGCTGCGATTGTTCCGTGATGCGCGTGGGTTCAGCGCGGGAAGACGATGGCGGCTTTGGCGACGTGCGGTTGGACGACCTGGAGGGCGGGGTCGGAGGAGGAGAAGAGTTGGTCGCCCGAGACCCGCTGGCGTTCGGCAGGGGAGCCGGTGGTGGGTTCGAACCAGACCTGGGCGCGGTTGTTGAGCTGACCTCCTTTGAAGTAGGCGACGCCGCCGTAGTCCCATTCGAAGCCGTAGACGAGGAAAGGGCTACCGTTGCATTGTTCGGTGAGGGCGAGGCTGTCGCCCCGGCGGAGTCCAGAAGGCAGATTCCAGCCCGGGCCTTCCGGGATGACACGGTCGATTCGTTTCGGGAAAACGCCGGGTTTCCAGATGACCACGGCCATGCGTGGGCCGCCGGGATCGACGCGGGTAGCCTGTACGGTTTCTCCTTCACCGATGGGGTAACGGATTTCGACAGTAGCCCAATTGCCGAATTCCGCGCTGAGGTCTTCGATGGTGGTGGTGGCGGTGATGGGGCCGACCCGTTCGCCGGGCACGACTTCGCGTGACGGGGCAGGGGAGGTGACTTGTCCTGCTGGAGGGACGTTGGAGCAGGCCGTGAGAAGGTGGAGCGCGGTGGCGGTGGCGAGGGTCAGTGGGAACGATGGGTTCATGGCATCAGGGAAGACTTAGTTCATCGGGAGAAAAGGAATGGGCCTGACCGAATCCGGCGACGTAGCGGACCGTGCTGATCGTGACCCTGAGGAGATCGAAATCTCCGAGGGCAAACATCATGCGGCTGGCTGGCAGGCGGGCGAGGTACTGAGCGGCGGTGGATTCGTAGGATGGATGCGAGCGTTCCACGGCTTCCGCGGTACCCTGGAGCGAGACCCTTCCGAGCAGCAGGGGCTGCGGGCGGCCGTCGTCGGGTTCGTGCAGGAGCAGAGCGCAGGCGGGATTCGTGCTCAGTGCCTGGCGGTGCGCGGAAAGCCTGCTGAGGTGAAGCAGCACCGCGCGGAAGTCGTGGGTGACGACCATGCCCGCCATGGCCACGAGGGGTTGGCCGTCGGCCACTACGGCGAGCGCGCCGATCCGGGCAGAAGAAAGCAGTTGCCGCAGCGAGTCAGGAACCATGAGCGAGGGTTCCGCGGGTTCCGGTGGTCCGCAAGCGGCCGGGGTCCTGCGGGATTGCCACACAGAAGTGTTTGCCGTGCGCGTCCGGGGCACGTAGTTTTGCGGCATGATTTCCTCAGCCTTCCAGATTCACGTACCCCGCCGCCGCTTCCTATCGGTGCTGGCCGGAAGCGCGCTCGCCAGCCGGCTGAGCGCGCAGCAGGACCGCACGGCCACCGTTTCGATTCTCAATACGACCGACCTGCACGGGCACATTCTGCCGACGTCCACCTATGAAGGCGAAGGCAATCTTGGCGGGCTGGCCCGCTGTGTGACGCAGATCCGCAAATGGCAGGCGGAGAATCCGCATCACATTCTGCTCGACATTGGCGACGTCTATCAGGGAACTCATGTGAGCCGGGCGTCTTCCGGCAACCTCATGATGGATCTGTTCAACCGCATGAAGTACGACGCCTGGGTGCTGGGGAATCACGAGTTCGACTGGGGACTCGAAGTGGTGGCGCGCAATGTTTCGCTGTCGCAGCCGGCCGTACTTGCCTGCAATGCCAAGGCGGGCGACAAATGGACGAATACGCTGAAGGACAGATCCAACCCGCTGTCGCGCATTCAGCCGTACCTGATCCGCGAGTCGGGTGGCTTCCGCATTGGCATCATTGGCAGTGTGACGCCGGGCCTGCCGGCATGGCTTCATCCAGGACTGCTGCGTGAATTTTCCGCAGCCGATCCCCTGTCATCGGTCAAGTTCGCCATCCGGAAACTGAAGGCCGAGAAGGTCGATGCCATTGTGCTGGCGGCGCATTTCGGCATCAAGAGCATCGCGAATGGGGAAGCGAGGCCAGACGATTTCGCGAACCGCATTCATGAGATCACGCGGGAATGTCCGGAGATTGCGGTCGTCATTGCCGGTCACACCCACCGGGACATTGCCGATTTCAAGATCAACAACATTCCCTACACGCAGGCCAGCTACTTTGGCATTCACTGCGGGCGCACCGACCTCGTTTTCGACCGTGAGACGCGGAAGCTCGTCGGCGTGAATGTGCGCACCGCGAGGATGGATCAGTCGGTGGCGCTCGATCCGATGATTGTGGCTGCGTCGCAGAAGGAGATTGATGCTTCCGAGGCGGAACTGAAGAAGCCGATTGGCGAACTCACGGCCACGCTGGCCTGCCGCAATCCGCAGCCGGGGGCGGCGGGACCGTCGCTCAAGCTGATCACGAATGCGATCCGGCAGAGTCTGAAGCGACGGAATGTGGAAGTCGACGGCGTGCTCCACGGACTTTTCCTCGATGAGAAGGACCTTGCGGCGGGGCCGAAGACGATTGCCGATGCGTGGGAAATCATCCCGTACGAGAACCGGCTGGCGACGGCCAGCCTGCGGGGAGCGGACATGCTGGCGGTCATGCAGGAAGTGCTGTCGGCCCCGTTTTCGACGCATGCGCTCGATGGGTTCCGGATTACGACGGAAGGGGAAGGCCGCAGCCTCAAAGTGACTGGGGTCACCCTTGCCGACGGCGCGCCGCTGGATCCAGCCAAGCGTTACCGCATTGGTCTGAATGCCTTCGATGCGCAGTCGGGTGGACGTCGCTACGAACTCCTCGCTGAACTCGTGCAGCAGAGCGACGCTGAGCTTACTCTGCATGCGGTCGATTCCCGCGACGCCCTCATTGAATTCTTCACGGAGAAGAAATCGATCCGTCCGGAAGACCTCAGCTAAGGGCGGCCGCGTCCGGCTTCCGCATGGATCCAGCGGGCGAAGGCGTCGGACTGCCTGCGTTCCTGCAGGCGGTGCGGCAGCAGACGGGCCCACCATGGAAGGCGTGTGGGCGTGGCCAGTTGAAAATCCGGCGAGGCCGTGAGGGCGGCCACGATGTTGGCCACGTGGCCTCCTCTGCGTCCCGGTGCGTGGAGCCAGCGGGGTGATCCGAAGCGGGGCCACTGGGTAGCCAGCCAGATGGCGCGTGCGGCGGTGTGGCTGGCTTCGTCGCTGGACAGCGGGAGCTTGCCGATGGCGGCGTCGAGTTTCCCGCGCAGGGCGGGCCAGTGCGGCAGTTCGAGGGTCAGTCCATGGGCCTCCGGGAGCCAGAGGGCCCGTGCTGGCCAGCGCACCTTCCGCAGGGCTTTTCCGGAAGCGCCGGGGGCTTCCAGCCATGGCATGATGCCGGCCTCATGCAGCGCGTCTTCTTCCCTGACAAATGCCGCGGCGCTCTCGGGATCGGAGAGATCGTAATACGCCGCCATGGTTCCGTCCCATGAGCGCAGTCCCGCGGCAGGGCGGGTCCGGAAGCAATCCTCCAGCTGCGGCAGGGTGACTCCGACGGCGAATTTCCGGATGGCGCGGAGGCGGCCGGCTTCCCCCATGGAGCGCACGAGGGCGGGGTTGCGTGCCAGCCGCACGAGGGCATCGGCGAGGGCGGATTCATCGCCGGGTGCTGTCAGCAGACCCGTTTCGCCATGGGCCACCTGCTCGGGAATTCCAGCCATGTGCGAACTGATGACTGGCATGCCGCTGAGCATGGCTTCCGTGATCACCGTGGGCAGCATGTCGCCTGCTCCGGCGGGATCGCGCACACAGGCGAGCACAAATGCATCGGCTGCCGCGAAGCCGCGCTTCATTTCCTCGAGCTGGACGCTGCCGTGAAACCGCACGCAATCCGACAACCCAAGCTCTGTGCATTGCTGTTCGAGCCGCTCCCGCCATGGACCGTCGCCCATGAGATCGAGCCTGACATCCACTCCGGTGCCGCGGGCCATCGCGACGGCGGCCAGCAGATGGTGGAATCCCTTGAACTCGATGAGCCGTCCCACGCTGATGATCCGGAGCACGCCGGATTCCGCGGGAGGACGCGTCACGGCGGCGTAGCCTGCCGGATCAATGCCATTGTAGATCCGCACGGTCTTTCCCGCACTCTCCGGACAGCGGGCCTCGAGTTCCCGCTGCGCATCGTCGCACGGCGCAATGAGAAACGCCGCCTGCGTGGCCATTTCGCGCAGCAGTTCGGGCGAGCGCAGATCCACCATGAAATCCTGTGCCTGCGGCGTCAGCGAGAATCCGATGCCCGACAGCGCCTTCAGAAAAAGTGCACTGTAGGTCGCCTGATTCGCAAAGTGTCCATGCACATGCGAAATGCCCAGCCGTGGCAGCATTTCCGCAAAGTAGAGGGCATTGCGGCAGCGCCGGGCGGATTCGTCTCCGCCGCCGAAGCGGGCGGCGTAGTCGTCGACCATGGCGGCGGGCCAGCGTCCCTCGTCGTGCCAGCGGGCTTCCATGATTCTCCGCACGGGCGACGGTGGATTGTGCAGCACCGGAGCGCGCAGGGCATCGAGTCTGGCGTGCCGCAGATCCTGCACAGGAGGATTGACGGCGGCCACGGTCAGTTCCCAGCCGGCCGCTTCCAGCGCCAGCATCTCATTGTCCACGAACGTCTGCGACAGCACCGGCCAGCGGCTGAACAGATAGGCCAGCCGGGCCCGGCCTGCATGCACGGCAGTTTCTCTCGCGGACATCGTTTCTTTCCATGCCCGCCGCTCACCCCCAGCCGCAACGGAAAACTGCCGCAACGTCCGCCGGCTTCCGGCTAGCTGTACGCAGATGCGATGGCTCCGTCCGTGAACGCGTTCCGGACGCGCCGTGAGAACAGTTTCATCTTCCGGTAATCCCACATTCCCCATTACACTCATGAAACCGCACGCATCCTGTCAGGGATATTCGGCTCTTCAGCATGGCAGCCGCCGCAGCTTCCTCAAGGTCGGCGCGCTTGGCACCGCCGGGCTCACCATGGGCGACTTCTTCCGGCTGACCGCGCGCGGCGAGCAGAAGCATTACGAGAGCAAGGAAGGCCGCGCCCGCAGTGTCATTCACGTCACCCTCGGTGGTGGCATGGCCGCTCAGGAAAGCTGGGATCCGAAGCCCGACGCCCCGCTTGAGTACCGGGGTCCTCTCGGTGTCGCCAAAACCATTGTGCCAGGCTATGCCTTCAGCGAATCCCTTGCCCACATGGCGAAAATCGCGGACCGCATCACGGTGGTCCGCAGCATGACTGGCCGGGAGGCCGATCACGGGCGTGCCAGCTACACGATGTTCACGGGCTACCGCATGAGTCCAGCTGTCAAGCACCCTAGCATCGGCAGTGTGGTCTCGCATGAGTTCGGTCCGCGCAATGGTCTGCCGGCTTATGTTTCCGTGCCGGATTCGCGCGAATACGGCGGCACAGGCTACCTCAGTGCCAAGTACGCCGCCTTCGGGGTCGGCAGCGATCCGGGGAGCGGGAAATTTCAGGTGCGCGATCTGACATTGCCGCAGGGGATTGATGACGCCCGGCTGGCGGCCCGCAAGGACATGCGTTCGGCGGTCGAAGACCATTTCCGCAGTCTTGAGACGAATGCTGATGCGCTCGGGGCCATGGATGAATTCTATCAGCAGGCCTACACACTCATCAGTGCTCCGGAAGCCCGCGAGGCCTTCAACCTCGCGGCCGAAAAACCAGGCATGGTCGAACGCTACGGCAAATCGACAGCCGGCATGCGGCTGCTGCTGGCGCGCCGTCTGGTGGAATCCGGCGTCCGCTTCGTCACGGTTTCCTACGATGGCTGGGACCATCATGCGGGAATTGCCGACAGCATGAAGCGCCAGCTTCCTCCGCTTGATCAGGCCCTTGCGGCCCTCATCACGGACCTTGAAGACCGCGGACTCCTCGACAGCACGCTTATCATGGTCACGTCGGAATTCGGACGCACTCCCAAGATCAATGCCGGAGCCGGACGCGATCACT
>CAZSDE010000228.1:5793-6073 GCA_964605435.1 uncultured Akkermansia sp. | reverse complement strand
GTTCAGGGCCGCGTGCGCTCCCATGATGATGCCCACCGGAAGCGCGAGAGCGAGATGACACCCAAGGGTCACCCAGCGGATGCCCTGACCCATGAGGTGGAACAGAGGAATGGCGGCGAGCGCAAGGAGGGCGAAGCCCAGACCGAAGATCCGTTTGAGCCCGAAGCGGTCCGCCAGTTTCGCCGAGAGCGGACTCACCACGAGCAGCAGAATCATGGCGAGCGAATTGTTGCGGAGGGCCTGACTTCCTGACTTCCGGCTGACTTCCTCAAGGAAAGTC
>CAZSDE010000228.1:5101-5783 GCA_964605435.1 uncultured Akkermansia sp. | reverse complement strand
AAGCCATCCCGAATCCAATGTTGATGAGGGTCACCCGGAGCAGCGCAGCGCGGTGCTTTGCCAGCAGGGCGCTCAGGGGAACCTTGGGGGGTGCTTCATGGGCGGGGGCGTGCAATCCTCTGCGGAGCTGCATGCCAACGAGGGCCACACATCCGCCAAAAAGAAAGGGGATGCGCCATCCCCATGATTCGAGCTGATCAGGCGTCAGACTGATGGCGGTGAGAAAGCCCACGGCCGATCCCAGCAGAGTTCCCGCAGTAGCTCCCCACGCCCCCCATACCGAAGTGAAAGCGGTGCGCCCGGGCTTCGCATGTTCCACGAGAAAAACCAGCGAGCTGGTGTACTCGCCGCCGACTGAAAGGCCCTGGATCATGCGCAGAATGATCAGGAGGACAGGAGCAACGATTCCGATCTGGGCAAACGTCGGCAGGAGCCCCATCAGGACCGTGGGGACGGCCATGGCGATGATCGATACCATCATGGCCCGCTCCGGACCAAGCCGGTCGCCGATTCGACCGAAGACAATGGCACCCAGTGGCCGGACAAGAAAGCCTGCGGCAAAGGCTCCAAATGAGGCCATCAGGGAGACGACGGGCTGATCCGCTGGAAAAAAGAGCCGCCCGATGGTTGCGGCAAAGTAACCGTAGACGGCGAAGTCGTAGAGTTCCATCACGTTGCCGAT
>CAZSDE010000228.1:0-5091 GCA_964605435.1 uncultured Akkermansia sp. | reverse complement strand
GAGCCGGATGAAAGATGGATGGGAGGGTGGTCTCATCTGCTGACGCGCCATCATTCGCTTTTGTGATCAGTGGCCGTGCCTTCACGGCCGGATGTAGCCACGCGAGAGAGCCTGCTGGAGGGCCTGTTTACGGCTATTCACCTGAAGTTTCTTGTAAACATTGCGGACATGGCTGTGCACGGTGTGGCGGCTCAGCCCGATTAGATCGGCAATCTCATCATAGGTATGACCACGGGTGAAGAGGCGCAGTACTTCAAGTTCCCGGCTGGTCAGGGCCTCTTCCCAGTCCGGGGAAGCGGCGTCGGCATGACGGAAGTATTCGATGAGGTGGCTTGCCACGATGGCGCTGATGGGCGTTTCCCCCCGGCTGATGGCATGAATGGAGTCGACCAGCGCATCTCCGGTCGAGCCTTTGACAATGTAGCCGCCGGCACCGGCGCGCAGTGCTTCGAAAAGGCTTTCCCGCTGTTCGTGGACCGTATGCGCAAGGGCCAGCAGGCTGGGGCCTTGCCCGCGGGCCACCGCAATCAGCTGCGAACCGGTCAGGCCGGGAAGGTCAAGGTCAGTGAGGAGAACGTCGACCGCATTCCAGTCGACCGCACCAAGGGCAGCCTCTGCGCTCTCGAAGGCTCCGGTCAGGGAGATTCCCTGCGCGGAAGAAAGGAGAAGCTGCAGCGAGGCAAGATAACGCGGATCATCTTCCACTACGACGAGACGGATCATTGTCAGCAGAGTGGGATTTAGCGCCGTTGACCGCAAGATTCCGGATTGGTGGTTTTTTGGCTACGGCGGCGATGCTGACGGGCAAGGGGATCACCAAGCGCAGGACGGTGCCTGAGGACGAGAGGAAGGTGATCCTGCCATTCATTTCCTCGCAGCGACGGATCATGTTCCGCAGACCATTTCCCCGGGAGGTGTGCTCCTTTGGCGACGGCATGCCCCGTCCATTATCCCGGATGCGAATTCCAAAATGGTTGGGAAAGAAGCGGATCGAGATAGCCGCGCTGCTCGCGCAGGCGTGCCGTGCGAGATTGTTGACGGCCTCCTTGAGGCAGCGCATCAGCGAAATCTGCGCCGCAAGGTCGGTGACGGTCTCCGTTGGGACCGTGCCTGACACCATCCATTTCAGAGCGAAGCAGTGTCCGGCAGCGAGGTGCTGGGCATATTCCCGAAATTCATGGAGGAACTGCTGCCATGACAGGGAGCCTTCATGGAGAACATCCATGAGCATGCGGACCTCGCGGTTACATTCTACGGCGAGGTGTTCGATGTGCTGCATGAGTTCCTGACGTTCCTGCGAGGTCTCCTTGTCCCGTCCGATGGAGGCAAGCAGCACAAGGTTCGCCGTGACTCCTCCCAGTCCGTCGTGAAGGTCCCGCTGGAGCTGGGTTCTCTGCCTCTGTGTGCGTTCGGCTGCCAGTTCCCGTTCGGTGGCGGCGAGCTGCAGGGTGGCGTGCGCCAGTTCCTCGGCCGCCTTGAGCTGTGCTTCCTGATACCGCATGGCTTCGCGGTTTCTCCACTGATTGACGAGGAGCATCGTCCCGAACGCCCAGAAGATGAGCCAGACCAGTGTGCTCGAGAATCCGAGGACCTGGGCTGCGCTGCCCAGCAGTGGTTCCGGATTGGATTTCCGGCCTACGATGACAATCGCCCTGATGGTGAAAGCCGCGACGTTGATGAGTGTGGCAACGGCGATGAACCGCGCCGAAAACTTCAATCCTGCGCGCTTCTCCCGTAACAATTCGCGGGAACCCCACCCGAGAAACAAAGTCATTGGGATGGTGTAGAAGATCGGGCGCAGCCAGTTTTCGTCGGCCTTCCATCCGAACCAGAGATATCCCGCGAAGCACGGGATGCAGAAGAGTATCGGCAGGGTGAGCCTGACGGGCGTTTCCCGGAAACCCGCTGCGCCCTTGAGAAAACAAACCGCACCCGACCACGCAAAAAAAGTCGCGAGGACCTTCGTGACCATGGTCGCGTCGACAAACTGACGCAGCAGCATCAGGACCAGAGCGGTTACGGTTAAGGCACTGCAGAGCGTCCACCAGGCAAGTCCCGGGATACTGCGGTTCAAGACCCAGAAGAACGCGAAGCCAACTAACTGCATCAGACTGAGGCAGCCAGCTATGAAGGCCAATGTTGGTGTATCGAGGGCCATGGAAAACCAGCAGTCGTGAGAACGCCTGCAGCGCGCAGTCGCTTCATCGCATCAGGCTTTGTGGGTAGCGGTTTGGCGGAAATCCGTCAATTCACGCGTATCGGGACATTTCCGCCGAGAAGGAATCGGTGGGACTGACAGTCTCGGTGCCGCTCTCCAGAACGGCATCCCTCAAAATTACCAGATTGGTGTTCTTGTTCAGTGCCGGGTCTCCCGGACAATAGATGTGCTCGGATCCAAGTTCCCCATGCGGCGCTGGCGTGTGTC
Organism: uncultured Akkermansia sp.; assembly: GCA_964605435.1. Taxonomy (GTDB): domain Bacteria; phylum Verrucomicrobiota; class Verrucomicrobiia; order Verrucomicrobiales; family V1-33; genus V1-33. The sequence continues at coordinate 2,666 of CAZSDE010000228.1, read as the reverse complement.
TTTTTCCTTCATCCGTCAGGATTCAAAAAATCTCCGAAGACAATGAAAAACAAAGTGATGCAAAGTTTTACGAGGGCATTTGTGATCCTGCTCGGGCTGGGGATTTCTGTGCCTGCAGCGCACGCTGCGGAGGCCATTCAGACGATCGCCCTGAAGTACGGATGGAACGCGGTATGGCTGGAAGTGGGACCGGTGAATGATAAGGGAGAGGCAAAAAACTGTTCGGAAGTATTCAAGTCGGGTGACTTCGAGATTGACCGGGTGGCGAGTCCCATCGGGCAGATTGGAACTGCGGAATTCACCTCGGATCCGGAGAGTCTGTTCAATCAGGGAGGATGGGATGTGTGGGTGTCGAGTCCGGAGTCGGGCGAGAGCGACGAAATCGCGGTGCGCGCAAACCATGCCTACCTTGTGCATGTGGTCGCGAAGGAAGGGACGCAGAATGGCCAGGCGGCCGGGGGACTCAGTCTGCGTGGCATTGTCGAATTCTACCGTCCTGAGTGGACCAAGGGGAGCTTCAATCTGGTGGGATTCAGTGTACAGGGAGCTCCGACCTTTGCTTCCCTCATGGCGGGATCGGGCATCATGGTGGATGGGCCTGCCGCGGCCGTAGCGAATCTGCAGACACTCAATCCGGCGACTGGGGGATGGCAGGCGGTCAAGGGAGCCGATGTAGTCGAGAGCGGGCGGGCGTACTGGATCAACATTCCCTACACGTTCCGCGGGTCCGGATGGGTGGGGCCTGTGGAGACGGATTTTCCCGGTGCGGTCACGGGTTCCCTTGGATTCGGCTCCGGTCCAGGCACCTTGACGGTGGTCATGAATCCGGTCGATCCGGAATCCACGGCACTGCTTTCTCCCGCCGAACTGACCTTTTCCAATCGCGTGAAGACTGGAGGGGCCGCGCATCAGGTGACCATCAGCCGCCTTGCCCCGGCGGAATCTGATCCCGGGGCCGGCGACCTTGGGTTTCATGCCCTCGAACCTGTTCCGCAGTCGCTCCAGTGGACGACCCAGGCGGTTGATTTCCTTGCTGGCTGGCAGGCGGCGGCCCTTGATCCCGGAAAGAGCCGATCCGTGTCGGTGGGTGTGCAGCGCAACTGGACCACGGGATTGAATCGCCGCGAGCATCTGTACCGGATCAGTGTCTCCCTCAATGGGGGTTCGGTTTACCGGTACCTTCCAGTCACTGCAAGCCAACCGGATCTGCCATCCGATGCCACCGAGACGGCTCCTGCCAATGCGTTCACGGGACTCTGGTTCGGGCAGATTGCGCTCGGTCAAGTGACCAGTCTCGGCAACGCAGGAGCGCCGCTGCAGCCCACGCCGAGTCAGTTGGTGATGCAGATCTTCATTCATGTCGACGAGGCCGGGCAGGCCCGTCTGGTTCCCCGTTCCGTACTGATGCAGACGAAAACGGCATCGGAGGACGTGGAGCCGAGTCTGGTTCTGGTGGTGAACGAGGAACGCATTCCGTTCTTCGAGGGCGTTCAGCAGCGTGCGGACGGACTCAGGATCGGTCTCCGGCTCGAAACGGTTTCGTACGATCTTCCCAGAGATCTCAGAGCCGCGGGGCTTCCGAATGATCTGCGTCAAACCATTGCCACCGCCCAGGGGGTCTCCAATCCCGCTGATTTGACCGACGAAAATGTGGAGGCCTACTTTTCCCTGGGGACCCGGACCTCGCGGCCGTCTGACCTGCCGGAACGCTATCACCTTTCATGGCCTCTCGTGGGCCAACTGGGTGTGGGCCTCACCCTTCAGACTGGCAGCGCTGCGCCCCTCACGCTCGATGCCTTCCACCGCAGCAATCCCTTCCGTCATGCCTTTCATCCCCAGCATGGCGCAGGCTACCCGGTTACCCGCAGCTTCACTGTGAAGTTCGAGGGGGCACCTGATCCTACCATTCTGACCGGAACTTACGAGGAAACCACCCGCGGTCTCGCCCGACAGGACATCGTCTCCAAGGGCAGCATCTCCCTCCGCCGCATCACCAAGGCCGCCTCCCTGCAGTAACCGCCTCACTCCGTACCCTGCCATGAATCCGCTTTCCGTCACAATCCCGACAGGGCCAGCTACACTGCATGCCAGCCGCAGAAGCCGCATGAAGCAGGTTCTCATGTCACTCTTTTCAGGACTGCTCGTCCAGGCATCCGCGGTAGCGCAATCACCACAGACTTTTCCCGTGGGCCAGTTCTCGGAGTGGCCGGTTCCGGAGACCGGTTGGTATCTGCTGGAGGTCAGCGGCGCGCAGGGTGGGGCGGCGGGGTCCCATCAGGGCGGCAACGGGGCCACCATCAAAACCTCCGTCCGTCTGGAGAGAGGTCTGACTCTGAGAATCGGGGTCGGGGCCATGGGAGGCAATGGGAACCTGAACGGCAACAATCCAAGCGGCGGGGGTGGCGGCGGCAGTTCGTCGGTCATCATCAAGGACTCCGCTACGCGCCTCGTCATTGCCGGGGGCGGCGGCGGCGGGGCATCCGGATTCAATGGCGATGGCGGCATGGCGTCTAATTGGGATGCCACCTTCAATGGAACGAATGGAAATGGCGGGACCCTCGGCACCGATTCGAGCAAGTGGGGCGGTGCGGGTGGCGGTGGCTTTTTCTCGGACGGCGGCACGCACTACGATGGCTCAGGACCGTCCGATCCGATCATCTCCTGGG
>CAZSDE010000227.1:0-6088 GCA_964605435.1 uncultured Akkermansia sp. | reverse complement strand
AGTATGCGCTGGGGCTGCACGATGAGGCGGCGGTTACGCTTGAGAGTTGTCTGCGGAGTTTCCGGACAGATGAAGCTCCGGCCCTGCTGATGGCAAACATAGAGATGGCGCGCGGTCGGGTGGATGTGGCGGAACTTTATTTCGAGGCTGCCCTGGTTCTGCAGCCGGGGAGTCCGGCTGCTTTGGCTGGCCTGGCGGAGGCCAGCGAGAAGAGGCATCGATGGGATGAGGCGAGGGATACTGCGGGCCGCTTGCTTGAACTGGATCCGAACAATTCGGTTGCCCGGGTGGTGCTGGGGCGTTGTCTGTTGAGGTCGGGTCAGCCGGAGGCTTGTCTGGAGATTCTGCGGGCGCCGCATGGGGTGCTGAATTCGAGGAGTCAGGGGCTTCAGGCGATGGCGCTGGGAAGGCTTGGGCGATGGGATGAAGCGGACGGGGTGCTGCGGGAGTGGCTGGCGCGGTTTCCTGAGGATTTTTTTGTGCTGCGGGTGATGTCCCGGGTGCGTGGTCGGCGAGGGTTGGTGGAGGCTGGTCAGAAGGCGCTTCATCTGTCGCGTCGGTACCGTGCGGATGTCAGGAAGAAGCAAGCGGACCGGAAGGCACGGCTGCGGGCTGAAGCGGCGGAGAGAATGATGGTACGGCGGGCGACGGGATCGGTACTGGAGGTGGGTCCGGTTCAGCAGCTTACGGTGGTATCTGGTCTTCCCGGGGCTGGGGCAGGTTTGATGATGGAGATTCTTGCGGCCGGAGGGCTGCCGATTCTGGCGGCGGAGCGGCGGCAGTTGCCGCATCAGCATCCTGACTGGCATTGGGAATGGGATGCGATGCATTCGATGTGCAGCGATCCGCGGGTGCTGGATTCGGTCGGTGGCAGGGTCATCATGATTCCATCTGGTCTGGTTCCGCAGCTGGATCCGAAGCATGAGTATCGGATTGTTTGGATGAAGCGGCCTGTGGAGGAAGTGATTGACGAGCAGTTTCCGATGGCTGTGGGTGGGCTGGAGATGCCCGCGGCCGAGCGGGCGCTGCTGGTGGGCAGTCTGGGCCGGCATGTGGAGCAGATGGGGCGGGTTCTGAGGGATCGTCCGCAGGTGGAGTTGCTGGAGGTTGACCACAGCATGCTGCTGAGGGAACCTGAGGTGCAGTTGGGGAGGCTCAAGGCATTTTTCGGTGATGAGCTGACTGGTTCGCTGGAGCAGATGGAGGAAGTGGTGGAGCGGGCGCGCCTTGCTGCGGGAGGCGTTTGATTTCCGGAGTCCCTCATTCCGGCTGATCCTCTCTCCGGGGTGCTCAACCTGCTCCGGGGAGGGGTGCCGGGACGGGAGGTGGTGAGGAGGAGGCTATTGCCAGTCTGGCCAGTCGACGGAGACGGTCTGGTCGCGGCCGAAGCGGTCGCGGTAGCGGACGTAGCCATGGCGGACGCCGAATTCGTGAACCAGCTTCGTAACCTTGACATCGAAGCAGCAGTATTCCGCGATCTTCATGATTTTGCCCTCGCGCCACCAGCGGATGGCGTCGAGGCCATCGGCGGTTTTTCCGGTGCCGAGAGAGGCGGTGGCGATGTCGTCGAGTTTGATGCGGTGGCCGAGTTTTTTTTCGATATCGAGGAGGAGGTCGAGACTGGTCATCATGCCGCCGACGTCCCACATGCTGTAGCCCTGGAGGACGCGGTAATCGAATTCGACATGATTGAATCCGATGACGAGGTCGGCCCGGGACATGGCGGCGATGAGATCATCGACCTGTTTTTCTCCGTAGATGGTGTAGGCGGCGGTGGCGGTGCTGTAGAGGACGCCGACGGACATGCCCATTTTGTCCTTGTGTTCCCAGCCGCCCACATCGCCGGCGGAGCGCTGGGTTTCGAGGTCGAAGTAGACGAAGTTCCTTGGCATGGCTGAGTGGGGGTGTAGCGATGCGGCGGGGCAAGTCCAGGCGGAAAAGGGCGGCGGTCAGGGCTGCTGGCGGGCCCAGGCGATGATGGTTTCGCAGAGTTGGCGGATGAGGGGTTCGCTGCCTGACTGAATCATGGCGCAGAGGAAGACCGTGCGGCCGGAGTGGGCCCGGTCGTCGATGGCGGCGAGGTCGAGGGAATGATTGGAGATGAGGCCGCATTTATGGAACCAGCGGGCCATGGGGTAGTGGGACTGGCCGCCTTCCCATGCGTACGGTCCGCTTTCCTTGGCGGTGGTCTGGAGGCCGGAGAGGCCATCCTTGCCGTGGAGCAGAAAACTGGCCATTTCGCTGGTGATGCGGAAGCGTTCTGGTTCTGGCAGGGAGTCATGGAAAAAGAGGCGATGGAGGCAGGAAGCGAGGGCGGCGGTGGTGGTGCAGTTGCCGGTGTCGGCGTCGATGACGGTGGCCCCGCGTTCCCGGGACCATGATTTTCCGGACCATGAATGGGTCCATGAAGTCTGGCGGTCCTTGTGGATGAGGGTGATGCGCTGGGGTTCGCTGCGGTGGTAGACCCATGGGCGGCCGGTGACGTAGCCGCGCATGAGGGCGGAGTGAGGGAATCCGCGTTCCGGGGTCAGAAGGCTGCTGTTGATCTGGTCGATTCCGGGGATGCGGAGGTGGAGGGTGTAGTCCTCGTTGGAGGACCGGCGGAAGACTTCCGACGACATTTCGCGGAGGGTGCGGGCGCAGTCGGTGACCCATGAACCGTCCTTTTCCTGATGTTCGAAGAGCACGTGGGCATCTAGCGGGAATCCGCGTGCGTGGACTTCCTCCATGGCAGCGATGGCGGAGTAGAGCTTGATGGTGCTGGCGGGCCAGAAGTCGTTCGCGGTAGCGCTGGTCTGGTAGTGGTACGAGCGGGAGCGAGGCAGGCCTGTGGCACCGTCTGAGAGGATGACGGTGGCGCGCTTGAGGGTGCCGGGCGCGATGGCGTCGATGGCCGCGTCGAGTTCCGGCGCATGGTCGGGTCCCGATTGCAGTGCGGGCGATGGTTCGCCGGCGCGGACGAGCGGAGCGAGGGCCGGCAGGGAGAGGAAGTGGCGGCGTCGCATGGCTGGTGGGAGCAGGGGTCAGAACTTGTCCGGGCGGAGTACCTGGACATCTTCCTGCCAGACGACCATGGCGAAGCGGGGCATGAGATCCGACCAGAGACGGCTGATGAGGCGTTCCGCGCGGGTTGGGTTGACGATGGCCTTGACGAGGATGTTGGCGGTTTCCGGGATTTCTCCGAGTCTGGTTCCCTGGGATCCGGCTCCTTCGGCGCTGAGGATGGTGAAGCCGTGGCAGCCGCATTCGGCGAGGAGTTTTTCGAGAGTGGGTCTGGCGAGGGCCTCCGTGGTGACGCAGACCATTTTCATGGGATGGAGGGGGACACTCATGAGTGGAAGAGAGAGTGGCAGCGGCGTGCCAGTTCGAGGTAGAGCGGTAGGCCTATGGAGATATTGAAAGGGAACGCGATGCCGAGGGCGGTGGCAAGGGAGAGGGTGGGCCGTGCTTCCGGGATGGCTACGCGCATGGCGGCTGGAGCGGCGATGTAGGACGCACTGGCGGCGAGGGTGGCCATGAGCATGGAACCGCCGATGGAGAGGCCCGCCGCCGTCCCGGCGACGGCACCGAGTCCGCCATTGATGATGGGCGCGGCGATCCCGAAGAGCAGCAGGAAAGGACCGGCCCTGCGGAGGTCGCCGAGTCTGCGGCCGGTGACGATGCCCATTTCGAGAAGGAAGAGAGCGATGACTCCGAAGAAGGGGGAGACAAAGAATCCTTCTGCGCTGCGCAGGCCGGCTGGTCCGCTGATCCAGCCGACGAGCAGACCGCCGATGAGGAGGATGACGCTGCGGCCGAGGAAGGCGTCGTGCAGGGCTGGTTTCAGGGATGACTGGCTTGTTTCCGGGGATCCCTTTCTGGCGAGAAGGACTGCGGCGATGATGGCCGGGGATTCCATGACCGCGAGGAAGGCGCTGGCGTATCCTTCGCTGGGCACGCCTGCCTGTTTCAGGTAATTGACGGCAGTGATGAAGGTGACGGCGCTGACGGATCCGAAGTGAGCGGCGATGGAGGCGGCATCGGCGATGGGCAGACCGCCTGGGCGGCGGAGGACGGCGTAGCACCAGAGAGGGATGATGGTGCTGAGGGCGATGCCGGCGAGTGCAGGGAGCCAGACGCGGTCGAATCCGGCTTCGCTGACGGCGACTCCTCCTTTGAAGCCGATGGCGGTGAGGAGGTAGATGGTGAGGGCCGAGTAGAACTGTTCCGGGAAGCGGAGATCGCTTTTCACGAGGGCGGCGATGATGCCGAGGGCGAAGAACAGGATGGGGGGCGAGAGGAGATTGGCGGAGAGAGCTTCGGTGAATGACATGCGGGCGCAGCCAGAGACGTTTTGCGGGCGGGGTCAGATGCTGGATTCCGGATTGGGTGTGCTTGCCAGCAGGGATTCGAGGGCAGCGGCCTGTTCCGGGGTATCGATGCCGGGGCTGCTGTGGGAGGTGACGAGGCAGTGAATGGTGGCGTCGTTTTCGAGCGCCCGGAGTTGCTCGAGGCTTTCGGTGACCTCGAGCGGGCTGGGAGGCCATGCGACAAACTGGCTGAGGAAAGCGCGACGGTAGCCGTAGATGCCCATGTGTCGCCACCACGTCATTTCTCCGTGATGTCCGCGGGCGAACGGGATGGGGGATCTGCTGAAGTAGAGTGCGCGTCCGCTGCGGGACATGGTGCATTTCACGACATTCGGGTCGTGGCGTTCTTCATCTGAATGGAGTGGGTGGACGGCGGTGACCATGCCGATGGACTCGGGTCCATGCAGCAGGGTATCGGCGATGCGGTCGATGAGTTCCGGACTGACCAGTGGTTCGTCGCCCTGGACATTGATGATGTGGTGGTCTGGGGGGAGGGTGCTGGCGGCCTCGGCGATGCGGTCGGTTCCGCTTTGGTGGTGGGGTGAAGTCATGATGACTTCGGCACCGAAGGCGCTGGCGGTTTCGGCGATGCGCGAGTCGTCGGTGGCGACGAGAATGCGGTCGGTGAGGCGGCAAAGGCGGCAGCGTTCCCAGACGTGCTGGATGAGGGGTTTCCCGGCGATGCGGTGGAGGGGTTTTCCCGGAAATCTTGTGGAGGCGAAGCGGGCGGGAACGATGATGGAGCAGCGCATGAGGAATCAGGCCGACGGTTTAGCCGGGCGGAAGCGAACCGAGGAGGAATGGCCGCCGCAGTAGGGAGCACCGAATCTTGGAGTCGATGGGAAGACGGAGAGGACGAGCGGGGTGCGGGCGGCGTGGCGTCGTTGTCTGGTGTGCCACCAGAGGGCACCGAGGCCGATGGCGAGGAACTGGCCGGCAACGATGGTGAGCCACCAGCGGGCGGAGCCTGTGTTTGGCGAGAGGAGCGGGACGCTGGGGCTGGGGTCTGGAGGTCTGGCCGAGTTGACTTCCGTGAGGAGGTGGAGCAGAAATCGCGAAGTGGAGGCGTCCGGGCCGGGGACTGCGCTGGCGGCGGAGGCGCATGCGGCCACGGTGGCCGATAGCTGGCTGTGGTTCCAGCGGATCGCTGCGCCTTTTGAAGGATGGAGTTGTGCTTGTCCGGGGGCGTTGACGGGAATGATGACGCTGATGGCTGGCCGGTCGAGGTAATTGGTTTCGATCCATGAGGTTGGATCCCATGACTCCGGGAGGCTGCTGGCATCCGGGACGACGAGGCAGTGAAGGGTGGTGCCGGATTTGGCTGCTGCGTCACCGAGAAGGGATTCGAGGTGGGCGCTGGTGATGCTGCTGAGGGTACCGAAGGGGTCGGCGAGCAGGGATTCTCTGTTCCATGGGGAGTCGGAACCGTGGGCGGGACCGGCTGGGTTTGGTTCTTCGGCGGGCTCGGCGGTTGGTGGATTGGCTGATTCCGCAGTGGGCGGCGGGGCGGCTGGCCAGAGTTGCGGGGGGAAGAGGCTTCCGGAGTTCGGTGGACTTTCGGATGGAAGAGTGAGGGGATCTGTCCTGCCGGGGAGGATGTGGAGCAGTCCCCCGGTTTCCCCGGGGTCTGCGGGCCGGGGGGAGTTCGGGGGGAACTGATCCGGGGGGAGGTCCGACTGGGCGGTGGCGAGTGCGGCGGAGAGGATCCATGTGGCCGCGGCGGATGGGCTGCGGGGCGG
>CAZSDE010000226.1:0-6120 GCA_964605435.1 uncultured Akkermansia sp. | reverse complement strand
GAGGATGTCCATGAGATCCGTGATCTCAGCCATCACCTCGTCGTATTCCTCCTTCAGTTTGTGGCGTTCGAGACTGGTCAGCTTGTAGAGCTGCAGTTCGACGATCGCCTTGACCTGGCGGTCATTGAAGAAGTAGCGGTCGCCCTGAACCTGGGGCTGGCCGCGGATGATGATTCCGAGGTCGACGGCGGCTTCTACGGTGAAGGGGTATTCCTTGATGCGGGCCTCGGCTTCGTCGCGGTTCCGGCTGTCGCGGATGATGCGGATGAAGTCGTCGATCCGGCTGGTGGCGAGCAGGAGGGCTTCGAGAATTTCCGCGCGGGCCTCCGCCTTGCGCAGCAGGTAGCGGGTGCGCCGCAGGACCACCTCGCGCCGGTGGTCGATGTAGCAGGCGATGGCATCACGGATCGTGAGGAGCCGCGGGCGCCGGTTGTCGATCGCCGGCATATTGACACTGAACGAACTTTCGAGGGCCGTGTGGCGGTACAGGTTGTTGATGACCACCTGTGGGCGGGCATCGCGCTTCAGTTCCAGGACGATGCGCGTCTTTTCATCGCATTCGTCGCGGATTCCGCTGATTTCCGGGAGAATCTTTTCCGTGACCAGTTCTGCGATCCGCTTGATGAGGACCGCGCGGTTTTCGCGGTAGGGGATTTCCGTGATGATGATCTGTTCGCGGCCGCGTTCGTCCTGTTCGATTTCCACCTTGCCGCGCACCTTCACTGATCCACGCCCGGTGTTCATGTACAGGCGTGTGCCATTGCGGCCGTAGATGGTGCAGCCGGTGGGGAAGTCTGGTCCCTTGATGTGCTCCATCAGTTCCGGAACCGTGATATCCGGGTTATCGATCTGGGCGCAGATGCCATCGACGACTTCGCCGAGGTTGTGTGGCGGCATGTTGGTGGCCATGCCGACGGCGATGCCCGTACCGCCATTCACGATGAGGTTGGGGAAGGCCGATGGGAAGACGACTGGTTCGGTGAGGCGTTCGTCGTAGTTCGGCTGGAAGTCGACGGTATCCTTGTCCATGTCCTCCATGAGGACGGTGCCGAGGTGAGTGAGCCGGGCTTCGGTGTATCGCATGGCGGCCGGGGGGTCACCGTCGACGCTTCCGAAGTTCCCCTGACCATCGATGAGGGTATCGCGCATGCTCCAGTGCTGCGCCATGTTGACGAGGGTTGGGTAGATGACCGCTTCGCCGTGTGGGTGGTAGTTACCGGAGGTGTCACCGCAGATCTTCGCGCACTTGATGTGCTTGCGGTTCGGCCAGAGCGAGAGTTCGCTCATGGCGTAGAGAATGCGCCGCTGGGAAGGCTTCAGACCATCGCGGACATCCGGCAGCGCGCGGCTGATGATGACGGACATGGAGTAGTCGAGAAACGACTTCGCCATTTCATCGGCGACATTGATGGGCTCGACATTGCGCTGGTCGTTTTCGCTGCTCACAGGGGATGATTTGGTCTCGTTGGTGGACCCGGCAGGGAGGGTGGCCGAATGCCGGATTTCCCGCTCATAATGGGGGCTCTCTGCGGGCGCAAGGCTCGAGTTTCACCCACCGTCCGAAAGAATCGCGGCAGGCTCAGCGGATCCTTCCGTCCGCCAGCCATTCCTGCAGGATTCCGCGCAGTGCCCGCACGGGAGGATCGTCGCTTTCCGGGTGCCAGACCAGCACCAGCGGAACCGCATGCCGCGGGCGCAGCGGAATGAGCTGCAGTCCTGCTGTGCCTGGCGACAGTGTGGAATCGGGCACGATCCCGATGCCCTCGCCGGACTCGGCGTAACGCAGAATCGTGTCGATCAGGCTCGGGGTGTGGAGAATGCGTGGGACGAAGCCGGCTGCGCGGCAGGCGGCGAGGATGGTATCGTGTGATCCGGCACCTTCGCGGCGGGCGAGCATGATGAGGGGTTGGGCGGCGAGGTCCTTCCATGCGAGGTGGCGGCGGCCGGCCCATGGATGATCGTCGGGGACGACGGCGCAGAATGGTTCTTCGCGGAGGAGGAGGGACGGCAGCCGCAGGGCATTGTGGGCGAGGACTGGCCGGGTGATGCCTGCCGAGAGACGGCCGCGTGCCACCATTTCCCAGACGCGTTCGGGTGTCCGTTCCTCGAGGACGACGCTCACGCGTGGCCAGCGGTTGCGGTACTCGCGCAGGAGGGGTGAGAGAAAGCCGCGCGTCGGCGGCCCGATGTAGCCGAGCCGCAGTTCCCCTTCCTCGCCGGACGCTGTGCGCCGCACACGGCGGAGCGATTCCTCCCATCGGTCGAAGAGGAGGCCAGCCTCGCGCAGGAGAACCGCCCCGGCGGGGGTCAGGCGCACCGTACGCCGGTTCCGGTCGAGCAGGCGGACACCGGTGGCTTCCTCGAGTTCCTGGACGGCCCGGCTGAGGGCAGGCTGGGCAATGCGCAGACGACGGGCGGCCGCTGAATAACTCAGTTCCTCGGCAACCGCCTGGAAGTACCGCAGATGACGCATGTCCATGCCGTTACTCTGATGCCGATTGAGCATTAATTCCATCGCGATTCTCTATTTCCGTTTTGAGTCGGTCCGGTGCTAATGGAAGGCTGGAATTTCGAAACGCGACCATTTCCGTGCCTATCCCATGACCAATCTTCAGCTGGCGATTCAGTTTTTCCTTCAACTGGCGGTGATCCTGATGTTTTGCCGGGTGGTGGGGATGGTGGCGGCGCGGCTGGGTCAGCCGCAGGTGGTGGCCGAGATGATTGCGGGGGTTTTGCTGGGGCCATCGCTGCTGGGGGCGGTGGCACCGGAGTGGTCGGCGCAGCTGTTTCCGAAGGAATCGATGAAGGTGCTGTTTCCGGTCTCGCAGCTGGGGCTGGCGCTGTACATGTTCATTGTGGGTTTGGAATTCCGGATGGACATTGTGCGTTCGCGTTTCGGGACATCGGTGGCGGTATCGGCGGCGGGGATGGTGGCTCCCTTTGTGCTGGGCGGGCTGCTGGGATGGTATCTGAAGATGCATACCGGGCTTTTTCCGGAGAAGACCTCGGTGACGAATGCAGCGGTCTTCATGGGGGCGTCGATGTGCATCACGGCGTTTCCGATGCTGGCGCGCATCATTCATTACAAGGGGCTGGCTGGGACCGTGATGGGGACCGTGGCGATTGGTGCGGGGGCCATTGATGACGCTGTGGCGTGGGGGCTGCTGGCGGTCGTGCTGGCGAGCTTCAAGGGAGATGCGGCGCATGCCATGACGAGCATTGGCGGAGGGATTGGCTATGTGGCCGTGACGCTCGGGCTGATCCGACCGCTGCTGGCGCGCTGGGCGCGGGGCATTGAAGCGCGCGGGCAACTGAGCGAAGGCGAGTATGCCTTTCTGCTGTCGCTCATGTGTCTGGGGGCGTGGTGGACCGACCGTATTGAGCTGCATGCGGTCTTTGGAGCCTTTGTGATGGGAGCGGCCATGCCGCGCGGGATGGTGAACCGGGAACTGATCAACCGGACGCAGCCGCTCGCCGTGGCCCTGCTGCTGCCGCTCTTCTTTACATTCTCGGGGCTGAACACGCGCATCGGGCTGCTCAATACGGTTCCGCTCTGGCTGATGGGTTTGCTCGTGCTGGCGGTCGCCGTGCTGGGCAAGGGGGTGGCCTGCTGGGCGGCCGCGCGGGCGGCGGGTGTGCCCGGGCGCGAAGCCCTGGGCATCGGCGTGCTCATGAATGCCCGCGGCCTCATGGAACTGATCATCATCAACATCGGGCTCGAGCGCGGGATCATTTCTCCCGAAATCTTCGCCATGCTCACGATCATGGCGGTCATCACCACCCTGATGGCATCCCCCCTGTTCGACCGGGTCTGCGGCAAAGGCGGAAGCCCGGCGGCGGCCCCGGTGGCTGGCTGAGATCAGTTCTTGGCAGCTAGCACGTCGGCGCAGACCGCCGCGAAATCCTCGGCCATGCGGTCGGACGAAAACTGGCCGCGCGCGGCTTCGCAGCCATCTCTGGCAAGGCGTTCGCGCAGGGCGGGATCGCTTACGATCCGACCGAGGATTTCGGCGAGGGCGGCCGGATCGTCCTTCTGGCAGAGCAGGCCACCGCCAGTGGCGCGCACGATTTCGCCAGGTCCGGCGTCGTCGGGTTCCGCCACGGGGACCCGGCAGGCCATGGCTTCGATCAGATAGAGACCGAAGGCTTCGCCGTAGGTGGCGGGGACGGACAGGACGGTGAGCGACTGCAGGTGGCGGATTTTGTCGGCGAAGGAGAGGTTCCGGTTCCAGCTGACGCGGCTGCCGAGGCCGGCTGCTTCGATTTTCCGCTGCTGTGTGGCGATATACGGTTCGTCTGCTTCCGTGGTGGTTCCGGCGATGGCCAGACGCGCGGTGGGATGGTGTGGAGCGAGCAGGATGAAGGCATCGACGAGCGTGTGCAGGCCCTTGCCGTGGCACTGGCGTGCGAGGTAGCCGATCACGGGCGGGCTGGGGGCGGCCGCCTGCGGTTCGTATGCGGCGAAGTCCATGCCATTGTAGACGCGGGTCACCCGGCCGGCGGGCAGCTGGAGGCGATCGCGCATGATTCCGGCGTAGTATTCACTGGTGGCCACGTAGCGGGCCACCGAGCTGCTGTTTTCCCGGAAGAGGTCCCAGCTGCGGGTGCGCCATGGTTCGGGCAGGGTATCCAGAAAACTGTCCTCTCCCTGGAGGCTGCACACGACGGGCAGTCCGAGATCGCGCTGGGCAGCCACTGCCAGACCATTGAGCAGGCCATTGGAAAGCGAGAGGACATCCGGTCGAGGTCCCTTGCTGATCCAGTCGATGAGGCGGCTCCATTCCTCGGCCTGCCGTCCGGTGACGCCGCGGAAGCTTTCCTCGGTCATTTCCCCGAGTTGGCGGGCACTGGTCATCGACGCGCGTTTGGCGGCGGCGAGCAGCATGGAGGGGGAATTGAGGGCGCGCTGCAGCCATGCCGGGGCGTGGCGGAACCACGGGAGTTTCTGTTTGAGGAAGAGATTGATGCCGCCGGCGAAGACTGGCAGTTCCGGGCTGGCGGGTTCGTCATCGGTGACGAGCGGGAGGTAGAGCGGCACCATGGTGACGTCGTGGCCGAGCCTCCGCAGGGCCTTGGCCAGATGATTGTCCCGCAGGCAGCTGCCGCAGTGAAAGTTTCCCGTTCCCGGTGTCAGGTGAACAATGCGCATCGTTCTCAGTGGTCGTGTCCCTCATACGCACGGCGCGGACGTTCCTCATGATCCGTGGCAGAAAATCCGGGAAGTTCGGGAACATTCCGCAGCGTCTCGAGGCGGAGCCGCACATCGCCGGTGGCACTGCCCACGGCGGCCCGGTCCAGCAGACTCTCCACCGATTGCTCGGCCTCGCGGCACTGTGCGACGAGTTCGGCCCGTCGCTTCTGCCGGAGGGGTTCCATGGCTTCCCGTCCGGCGGCCACTTCCCCTGCCCCGGCGGCGGCGGGAGCGCATTGATCGATTTCGTCGATGGCCTTGAGGAGCTGGAGATGCAGCGCGGCGAATTCCTGGGCGTCGGCCACGGTCCGGGCGGCTTCCGCTGGGTCCGCGGGACCGCCACGCAGCTTCGCGAGGGTTTCGATCCGGAGCTGGAGGGCCTCGGCACATAGCCGCGAGGGAGCGCTCAGGCTGGCGAAGCCGCGCAGCCTTTCCTCTTCGGCGGCGCGCCATGCCTCGCGCCGCGCAGCGGCATCGATGGGCCGCCGGAACGATGGCAGGAAGGAACGTACGGTGAGCCAGCCGACGGCCGCTGCGGCCATGGATGCCGTGGCCTTGCCGGGAGCGAGCACGACCGCGAGCGCCGCCATGGCGAGGATGGCGCGTCCCTGCCGGAAACTTGCGAGGAGGTATTTCATGCCTTCGCTCCTTGTTCCGGGAGCCGCGCGGCGAGGAATGTCCGGATCGCCTGCGCCACGGCTTCGGCTGCGAGCACACCCAGGAGGTTGACATCTCCTTCCACCCCGCTGTGGCCGGTGGCCAGCGCGAACAGTGTGTCGCCGTCGTGCGCCGTGACCGGGTCGATGGCGCGCGACAGTCCGTGGTGGGCGAGGGTGGCCAGTTTGGTGGCCTGGGCCTTGCCGAGCATGGCGTCGGTGGCGACGACGCCGATCGTCGCCGCGCTGCCGCGCGTGGGGCGCACGGGGCGC